>PLXF01000060.1 GCA_003151315.1 Parachlamydiales bacterium | reverse complement strand
TGCATCATTAAATGAAACCAGTCGCCCCGCTGGATCATATCCGAAACTGATATTTTTCCCTGGGGACGTCTTTTTGACTACATTTCCCGAAGCATCGTAGTAAAAACGAGTCACCCCCGCCCTTATTAATCGATTGCGATTATCATATTCATACTCAACAGTCCCGTTTGGCGTAATCTTAGCCAAACGATTGCCAGCGCCATCATAGGTATACTGTTCAAAGGAATGATCAGAGCAGAGAACCTCGACAAGCCTTTTTAATTTGTCATAAGAATAGGTCGTGGTTTTGGTCTCTGAGGGAGTACGTTCCTTAACTGATATGCAATTGTTATTGCCATCATAGGCAAATTGATATTCAACAAGAAGCTCTCCATCTGATTTCTTGTGAGACACTCCCGTAATTCTGGGAAAGGAATCATGGCTGTACTCTGTGACAATCCCATTAGACAGTCGCTCCTTCACAACGAGATTTGTTTGATCGTCATACTCATATTCGGTTCCGCCGACCAGATCAAAAACCTTAGTTAGTCGGCCCCGATGATCATATTCGTACCGAACCTCTTCCTGATCGGGATAAGTAATTTTTACAAGTCTATCTACCAAATCGTATTCGTAGACAAAAGAGATATCCCCCGAAAACTGCGCTTTTATCAAACGGTTTGAGGAATCATAAGAATAAGATGTGACCTCGCTACCTTTGGCTACTTTTATGAGATTGCTATTGTAATCATAAGCACATTTGATACTTTCGACATTGGGATAACGAGTCTCAATAAGTCTGTTGATCGGATCATATAAATAAGCAATCTCTCCCGCATGAGAAGAAGTGGATTTGGAAATATTTCCATTTGCATCATAGACTATCGATTTTTCTGTATAATCTGCTGAAAAGCAAAAACTAGAAAAAAAGAAAAAGAAAAAAGTGAAAAAGCAATTCATTTTTTAACTATATCGTATACAGACTCTTCCATTCACAAATTATAACAGGCGTATTTTCATCATTAGGAATAGTTCCGCTGTACATGGGGAGAACAGAATTTCCGAAAGATTTCATGTAGCCTGGCATCATCATTACTTCAATCGATATAGGATTACCACTCTCAGAAAACTTGCAATTTAAAGTGCCAAAAGATCTGTAATCGCCAAAATTTTTACAGCGAACTAAAAGAAATATTTCTCGACCATAAAGCTCTTTATTCGTTTTTTGAATGATTTCCACATTGTCTTCGGTAAATACTTTTGCAACTTGATCCCTTGTGACTAAATACGCTTTTACTTCGATGTTTTTCGCATATTTCTTATTCGAAAGATACGCTCGAGAAAGTAAATCCAAATCATCGGCTTTTGCAGAACAAAAGCAGCAAGAGCAGAACAGACATAAAAAACTCTTCCAAAATCGTGACATAAAACCTCCATTTGTCAGACCCAGCAAGGGCGTGCTATTTTCAAAA
This sequence comes from Parachlamydiales bacterium, assembly GCA_003151315.1. Taxonomy (GTDB): domain Bacteria; phylum Chlamydiota; class Chlamydiia; order Chlamydiales; family SM23-39; genus SZAS-17. The sequence continues at coordinate 22,963 of PLXF01000060.1, read as the reverse complement.
TGCCCTAATAATCGCAAAGAAATTTCTTACGATCTAAGAGAGAGGATGATACCAAAACAATCTTTCTTGATGAAGACAATTGTAGCGCAAATGATCGCAAAGGTTATCAGAAATTCCGTCGTGTTCCAATCCAAGCTCGGGTGCAAATGGATACAGAAGACAAAAACATCCAGAAACGGCCCTAAAACCGCTCAAAAGGAAGAAAACAACGCTCCACTCATCTCATCTCGTAATCCCAGATCCTAGAACCTCTGACGAAGCGATTTCACACCATCTCCTTATCAACAATTCATTTTGTCAAGGATTCCATTAATGGTCTCGATCACTTCTGTAATTTGATCCGGCAAACGGGCCGACACTGTTGCCGTTTTATGATAACGTCCCCAGTATTGCTGCAACGCTTCAAGCGCTGAAGAATCGAACTGCATCGGTAATCTAAGCGGCGTCTTCCGATGTTCAAACACCAACTGAATCGCCTTGACTGCATCCTTCCCATTTAACATTTTCTCTGAACTCGCAAGAGTGTAAAGATCGTGAAAGTCTTTCATCCGGCTGTTGTCGGCCCCTCGAAAGATTGCCGTCTCAAGCTTCTCTGCGAAAACAAATTCCATTGGATAGCAATTTACCTTTAGCGAAGGTTCGAACAAAGGCCCTTTGGAACTTGAGAGAAGCAAAAACTCTTTCTCACGTACCTGAACCAGATCACCAAATCCTAGATCGATGAAGAGAGGAAATTTGGCTTTGCCAAAACGAACCTCTATTTTGACGTGAGCACCGGGATACTCCATGTGAAAATGCTCGAGAGGAGCGACGACTGGATTCATAAAAACAAACCCGTCCTCAATCTCAACTCGTACAATATCATTAAAAGTCTTCTGCAGGGCGCTGATTTCGTTGCTGAGTCGTTGGATCGTGAAATCCAAGTCTTTGGTTTCTCTACCAATGTCCACATACCGAGCCAATAGCGTTCCCCCTTTCAGGACAAAATGTGAGTGGTAAGGCGATCGGCATAGGCGCACGAGAAATCTTTCTGTGATGACGTTTTGCCAAACTTCAGCAGGAGTTATGTTTCTTTCCTTGGCAATGAGCTGTAGTCGTTTTTTAAATGATTGTTCTAATGCAGATGTCATGTTGTTAAAGCCACAATATATTTATTAATATTTATTCTTAATGCTTTGGCGTATCTTGAAAGCTTTGGCAGGTCTGCCTTCTTTTCGCCAAAAGGTTGTAAATAGGCTTGAAGAGCCTTGATGGCAATTTCGTCGCTCAAATATCGAAATGAGTCGACAACAGTCCTCTCACGATCAAAGATTTTTACCTCGTATTTCCCCATCTTTACGGTTGTTAGTCCGAGACTCATATTCCTCATTCGAACGATTCGGGTATGGGGACGCTTCGGGCTCTTATCGGTGTTGGGAATGGCAATCCAATATTCCCTCATGATCTGATCGGTCAAATTATAATAGCAAAGGGCTGAGACGAGACAAACAACCCCTCTGGGGATACTCGAAGCGGTTAGCACAAGCTCTTCAAAATCAAGGTTGACTCCGCTAGAAGCCTCGGCTACCCGATATAGCCCGCGCCCGACCCTTTCAATCAGTCCTTTCTGACAAAAATGCGCAAGCATTCGAGGGGGAATGCCCCTAGAGCGAGCCTCACTGGCCTTGAATATAGACTCTTTGAGAAGCGGATCAAGAAGGTGCTGATACTTAGATCGTTTCATGTTTCTATGTGTAACACAGGCACTCACTAAAAGTCAATGAGTGCCTATGTTACATATAAAAACCTACCCTTTATGCAAAATGAGACAGAGCAATTTTTTGAAATACAGGGAAAATTACATGGATTTTGAATGGACCACAACCCTAGCTTTAGGCCCTCCCACTCTAAATCTTTTGAAGTTCTTGTTGAGCTTTTACGAAACATGGTAAACTATTGTAAACAAGAGTTGTATGAAGCCGTCGTATTTAAATTTATGCACTGAATTTTACGATCTAACCAACACATGCCTATGATCAAACCCTAGCTAAGTGACCGATGTTAAAAAAAATAGCAAATACAATTCGGCATCTCACGATGGATGCAGTAGAGCTTGCAGGTTCCGGCCATCCTGGAATGCCTATGGGTTGTGCAGAAATTGGCGCATATCTATTCGGCGAATTCTTAAGGTTTGATCCTGCTCACCCAAAATGGCCACATAGAGATCGTCTCATTCTTTCAGTAGGACATGGGTCCCTTTGGCTTTATAGCTGCTTGCATCTCGCTGGGTTTCCTTTAACATTGAACGATTTGAAAAAATTTAGACAAATCGATTCTAAAACACCGAGTCATCCTGACTTGACTAGGACTGAAGGAGTAGAAGCGACAACTGGTGTGGATGGGCAAGGAGTTGGATTCGCGGTAGGACAGGCTCTTGGACTCAAGCATCTGGGAATTGATTCTAAAGTCGTAGTCGTAGCCGGTGATGGAGATTTAATGGAAGGAGTTGCTATGGAATCTTGCTCAATAGCTGGCCACCTTCGCCTCGACAATCTGATTCTTATTTATGACAGCAATTCCACTACTTTGGATGGATACGTTCATGAAAGCTTTTCCGAAAATCTTCCTCTTCGCTTCCAAGCTCAAGGATGGGATGTGACCACTGTAGATGGCCACGACCTAGATCAAATTAGGGCGGCTTTAGCCCCTCTTAGAACACATCAGGGAAAACCTACTCTAATCATCGCTCATACGCGAATCGGTTGTGGGGCGCCGAATAAACAAGGAACGCCCGCTGCTCATGGTCGTCCTCTTGGGAAAGAAGAGGTTGCTCTAGCCAAGAAAGCTCTAGGGCTGCCGGATGTTTCTTTTCACGTAGATCCAGGAATTTACCACTTCTTTCAACAAAGAGGCGTTGCAGGTTCCCCTCCATCCATGTTTTCAGTCCCCTCTCATTTGGAATCGATCCTACAAAACATCTCAATACCTGCCCCTGTAGCAGGACGATGGGCGTCTCATGCAGTGCTTCAGGTGCTGGCAGCTCTTCTTCCTCAATTGATAGGTGGTTCTGCTGATTTATCCTCTTCAGATGGGACTTACTTAGAAAAATATGGGCTCATCCAAACGGGGCAGTTTGAGGGGCGCAATATCAAATATGGAGTCCGGGAATTCGGAATGGCCTGCATTGCCGCTGGAATGGCTTTAGACAGATCGATCATTCCATTCATAGGGACGTTTCTTGGGTTCGTAGACTATATGCGTAGTGCTATCCGAATGACCAGCTTGATGCAGCTCAAAGTAATTTATCAACTGACGCATGATTCGATTTTCATTGGTCCTGATGGCCCCACTCATCAACCCATTGAGCAGATTGCGTCTCTTCGCGCTATTCCGGGACTTTTGGTTTTGCGGCCTGCCGATGCAAATGAAGTGAAGATGTCTTGGTTGGCAGCCCTTTTACACGAGGGACCATCAGCTATTATTCTTTCTCGACAGCCAATAAATGAACTTTCTTCTAGATCCTATGCAGAAGGGGTTGGACGTGGAGCCTACATTTTACAAAAAGAAATAGGTGATCAAGTCGACTACCTACTTTTAGCCACAGGTTCGGAGGTTCATTTGGCACTTGAAGTGGCCAAGGAATTGGGACCCACAGCCCGTGTTGTATCCATGCCCTCTTGGGAATTGTTTGAAAGCCAGCCTCTCCCATATAAAAAGACGATTCTCCAAGGAAAAGTTAAAGTCAGCATCGAGGCCGGGGTGGACCAGGGATGGCACAAATACATTGGAGCTGATGGGATTGCAATTGCGCTTACTTGGTTTGGAGAATCGGGTTCGACTTCCGATTTAGCTGAGCGGTTTGGATATACAAAAGAGGCCATTGTGAATAAAATTAAGGCATTTAATGGAAGTAATTTATGATGACGTTAAAGGCTGAAGTAAGCGATGAAAAGCTGGTGAATTTCCAGGCCACAATGAGAGCTTCTGGTTGTTGGTTAGAGATAAATGGCCAGATTCTTCTCATTCAACAGGAGAAAGGCAAAACGGATGAAGGGATGTGGGGAGTGCCTGCAGGGAAACTAGAGCATGGAGAAACTCCTGAAGCAGCAGCAAGACGAGAGCTATTCGAAGAAACAGGCATCCAGCCCTCATCTGCTTCTCAAATCATCTATTTGGAAACTTTGTACATTCGCAAGCCAGATCTCGATTATATTTATTACATGTTTAAGATTCACTTGGATAAAAAGCCATCAATCGAGCTATCTAGTGAACATAGTAACTATCGATGGGCAGACAGCAATGATTTAAAAAGTCTTCCTTTGAGACCTGGATTCAAAAAAGCATTGGAATACTACCGAAAAGCCTCTCGACGTCCCATACTCACTTTCAAGAAACTTGGGCTTGAACATCAAAAGACCGTTTTGCAATGGCTTGCCGAGCCTCATATCCAAGAATTTTGGGATACCAGTCCAGAATTTCGAGAAGATCTCCTAATTTTTATAAAGGAGCGCAAAGAACCATCTCCGTATTGGAACGGAATGTTTGACTATTGGGTGGGCTTGGCAGACACAGAACCTTACTGTTTGTTGATGACATCTGAAGTCCGAGCTGAACAGCCCGATTTGCCAGAAACTTGGAGAGCCCATCTATCTTCCACAGGTAGAACGTGGAGCATCGATTTTATGATTGGAAATAACAAATATTTGGGACAGGGATTGGCAGCTCCCACTTTAAAGGCATTTATGCAGTTTGTCGGAGAGAAAATGATCCCTCCAGTAGATACATTCTTCATAGATCCAGCAGCATCTAATGCAAGAGCGACGCATGTCTATGAAAAAGCAGGCTTTATCAATCTTGCGACGTTTTATCGCGATTGCAGAGATGAAAAAAACGTAAAACATTTTCTCATGGTCAAAGGAAAGATCTCATGATTGACGGCTCCATAATTTTAGAACGCTACAATGCGATTCCAGCAGAGTATGAGGGAGTCCTTTATAGGGGAATTAGTGAGTATGCCTTCCAGATGAAGGGGTTTCCTCCTATTCAACCGTGGAGTGTTTTCATGAAGGATCAGAAACAAAATATTTTTGGGGGAGTCTCTGGAGTCGTAATGTATAGCTCTCTTTACATAGATTCCCTTTGGGTTGATAAAAGCCTACGTCGTCAGGGATGGGGAACGAAGCTCATGCACGAAGCTGAGAAAATGGGAAGAGAACGCGACGCTAATTTCGTGACTCTAAATACAATGGATTGGGAGGGACTTCACTTCTATCAAAAACTCGGGTATTCCATTGAATTCGTTAGAGAGGGTTACGAGGGAAATTCAAAAATGTTTTTGTTGAGGAAGAGTCTTCGATGAAGAAATTTGAGAAACCGATTTTGCTCGATTTCAAATTACCCATTAAAACCGAAAGCCCCCCCCCCGTTCTGTGATGCCTGGAGACAGTAAAGTAATCACTGTTCTTACGTTAAAGAGCTGACGAATATGCACACAAAAATATTAGGACTTTTTCTTCCGGTAGTCTTTATCGTACATAATATTGAAGAATATCGATCTTTTGAAAAATTCAAGACATTCTACCTTAAGGCAATAAATTCAAAATTCCGCCATCGGACAGTATTTCTATACGCGCTCATGATCTTGACTATTTTTGTAAGCGGAGTTTGCATTTCAAACTACTTGATGACCAGTCAAATACTTCGATTTGCTACGACGATTGTAGCTATGTCGCTTTTAGCCAATGGAATACAGCACTGCATTTCCTCTTTTGGGCACGTAAAAATTCTTCCTGGAACTATTTCTGCAATTTTTCTCTTGATTCCGTGCTCCGCTATTTATCTTGTATTTCTTGAGAAGGAAACACAGTTTAGCATTCTCGATATCGTGGGATGGTTCATAGTCTCGATGATTGTGATGTTCTTATCGATACGTGCTAGTTTGTGGATCGGCTACTTTCTTTTTAAACGATCAAATAGTTGTTCTAAAAAATAAAGTCGCATATAAGCGGGAATATGCATCACTATATTGACGTTCATCATCATATCATCCCGCCTTTTTATCGTATTGCTTTGGAAAAACAATTTGGTGTCAATGCAAAGGGATTTACGCAGCTTCCTCAATGGCCAACGGGTGGAGTTAAGATTCCTGAGTGGACATGGGATGACTCCGAAAAAACAATGGCTAAACATTCGATTCGTTCAGCTCTGACTTCTATTTCTGCACCCGGCGTTTATTTTGGTGATGTCAAATTTGCAAAAAATATGGCCAGACAATGCAATGAGTATGCAGCAGAAATGTCTCGCACAAATCCCACGAAATATGGCGCATTTGCGACTCTTCCATTGCCAGATATTCATGCTGCTTTAGAAGAATTGCGGTACGTATTTGATGTCCTAAAAATGGATGGGATCGTTTTATTATCAAATTATGATCAGATGCACCTCGGCAACAGCCATTTCAATCCTCTTTACGAAGCGTTAAATGAGAGAAAAGCCAAGGTATTTATCCACCCGACGGCTCCCACATTCTGTTGTTCAGACATGCATCATCTTCCACTCACTTTGTTTGAGTTTGTCTGTGACACGTCGAGGTCCGTAATTCACTTATTGACAGCAGGTGTATTTGACCAATTTCCCAATATCCATTTCATCATTCCTCATGCGGGAGGCGTGATTCCTTATTTAGCCGGAAGATTCAAATTGTATGAAAAATTTTTAGCTCCAAGCGCCTTCCAAAATACTCCAAAAGGAGTAGACCATTATTTAAAGCGTTTATTTTATGATACTGCTATGGCAACCAGCCCCTCCACGTTGCGATGCTTAACAGATTACGTGTCTTGCGAACAAATTGTGATGGGGACGGACTCACCATTTGTCTCGGATGAAGGAATTAGAGCGGTCTTCGATTCTTTTAATGGATGCGATTTTATCTCCAGCGATCAGAAAGAGATGATTCGTTATAAAAATCTAGAACGATTATTTCCAAAATTTGCCAAACGGCACTCATAAATCTCTGAAGATTGAGCCCAAAGATCTGTTATTTCTCAGACCTCGAAAGTTGCATGAATTCAATCGGCACCCCCTCTTCCTCGATAAACGCCATCTGGTATCCTTGATAATGAATGGGCTTCAAAAGAAGCTTTTTCTTGAACACCGCTTTCTCTATGTCCTCAACTAGGAAACAGACGTGAGAAATCGTTTGGATTAGAGGATGTAGATGACTCTCATTTTCGAAAAAGATCCATTCGATGCGATAAGGGTCCTTCTCGTAGTCAGAACTCCAGACTTTATATTCTGGGATATAAATCATCCCTTTACGTTTTTGCTTTACGGGTATCCCAAAGTGGTCATACTTATATTCCATAGATCCTCTTAAATCTTGTAATAGAAGAAATGAGTGGAATTTTCAAGTATTGAAAAGATGAAATGAAAAAGCCACTCCTGTAAAATCACAATCAAAATCGGTATCGGGAACATGACACCTGCAAATACAGGCAAAATACAGGCGAAAGGCCAATTTCCAAAAGGGAAATCAGGAAATCCCAGAGGTAAGCCAAAGGGCACTCGAAATCGATCCACCCTAATCGCCGAACAATTGTTTGCGAACGAAGTCGAAGATATCTGCAAAACAGTGATTCAAGAGGCTAAGGCTGGAGATATGCAAGCGGCCAAAATGATTCTAGACCGACTTCTGCCGCCAAGAAAGGACAACCCGATCCAAATCGATCTTCCTAAAATGGAAAACAGCTCCGACCTCCTGAAAGCTGTAGAATGTATTACGAATGCTGTGGGCTCTGGTCAGATTTCTCCCTGTGAAGGAGAAACCCTCGCCAGAATCATTGACGTTCACACGAAAGCTCTAGAGTTAACGGAATTTGAGAAACGGCTTGCAGCTTTGGAGGGCGAAAAGAAATGAAAGCTTCAACTAAAAGGCGCCTCGAAAACTTAGAAAAAATTAGACCAGCAATGCAGGCAGACCCCGTCATCATATTTGATCCAAAAGCTCCTAGACCAGAACATCCTACTCCTAAAAACATGGTTATGATCTTTCTTCCAGATAACGGAAGAAATCCTGGACTGATTTAAATTGTTCCCACCCGCTGCTCAATAGGCATAGAGGACTTTACTCTGAGAAAATATTTCTCCTGAAATGTCAATATTATCCCGAGTAAATACCCTGATTTGCATAGGCTGCATAGGGTGCATACTCAATATGGATCTAAGCGTGGAATTTGTCATTTTGAGAAAAATTTGAGAGAAACTGATACTTTTGCAGAAGAGTCGAGAAGAGACTATGCATCGTATGCAGCCTATGCACACGAGGAAAGCGGCTAAATTTTCAAAATTTTCCACAAGACAGCGCCACCCCTATCCTCCCCAACAGCCTCAAGCCGATATCCATTAATTTGACGTCCCTTATGTTGACGAATTTTGTTGCCTAGGACGATCGAACTAATTTTCCCTTCGCGATCTGAAGCAAATTCAAGAAGTGCATCATAGAGCGCTTGAACGTTTTTATCGGACTCTCTACGAATAGGGTCATTCGCAATAACGCATAGTTCTTTTGCAGTAAACGACAGGGGAATAATTGCATAGCTAATTTCAAATAGCACTTTTAATTGCTTCTTGATTGGATCGCTATCCGCCGCAATTTTCGAGCTTTGATATGGATCGGGCATATCCAACCACGCAAGCGACGATCTAATCCAATGAGACCATTCACTAAACAATCGATAGGGAGGAAGCCCCTGATCTGGACTCCCAGCAGCTATAAAGGCCCGTATGATTGTTGGGGCAGCGCAAGCGAGCGCGCCTCGATTCTCTGGGACGTACTTTCTTAAATCACGACTGAAAACGCGTTCGCCTGGACGTTCGCATCTCGGATCTATTTGACACATAAGAACTCTAGTGCTCATATCTCCTCGAAAGACCAGATTATTCCCAGTAAAAATAAAAAGAGCGTTGGTTGGAATCTCAACCTTTGTATTTGTCCCCAACAACCTTTCTTGCCAATACTGGCTCGTCACAATCGTACACATTGCATCACTCTCAAAAGGCTCGCTGACATTATCTATGCAAACAATCAGATCACCTGCCAGCAAGACACTAAATAACCTCTTTCTGTTTTCTTCCTCGGTTTTAGCAGGAGAAATACAAACCGCATTTTTTCCCGTGTAGAGCATGGCATTGATATCAACTAGGAGCGTTTTTCCCGATTCCATAACAGGAGCTGAATTCCCAAATACAGGAGAAAGAGGTAACGAGCGACGCACCGCCCCCGTCATGATTTGAGCAATTGCCACAGATTCGCTTACTTTATTTTCAAAGGGAAAGTCTTTCACCATATCTCTTAGAAGCAACAAGTTCTCAACTGCTTGATCTTTTGTCGGATAAACTGGAATCGGAGGAAATACAGCGCCGCAAGGATCGAAAAAAAGACCCGACTCAAGATCATATCCTGGCTTTTCTAATATCGATCCATCTACTCTTAGCGTCGGTGAATTAACAAATCCGGTGAGAACCGGGAGGTTAACACCCCTTTCGCTAAGAATCATTTTTGCAGCTTTATCAGGAAAATCAGTTCGTATGTACCCATTTGATCGCGCATCAAATTTCTTCCAAAGCGCCTTTTCGGATAACATTCGTACAATTTCAATTTCTTGGGCCTGCACAATGATCAACGACTCGTTTTGACGCTGAATAGGACCTGCTTTGCGCTGAGGCCATTTAGGACACTTGATAATTCGAACTGTCTGACCAGCTCGCTGGAATATCCCATTAGAAGGATCAGATAAAAGAAGACTTCCTCGCGAAGCCGCTAAGTGAGTTCCTCCTCGACGTATGATGAATGCCCCATCAGAATCTTCTTCAGAAGACTCTGCATTTTTGGATTGGGAGATCCCTTGCATGAGCTGTTTTTTTACTTCCTCCATTCCAAAATGGACTCTCAAATCGTTAAAATCTGATGGCAGACTCCCGCCGCCCAAATAAAATCCTTCCGGAAATTGCGGAAATATCACTTTACAACGATGCTTTTTAGCGGCAGCTATAGCTTTCAATTTGCCTGGGTTCTCTTTGTTTTTTCTCTCCGTCTCTGCGTCATCATCTCCGATAATGACGATTCGATGTTGAGGATGCATTTTCTTCAGATTTTGAATCACGGGATCAAAGTTACCGCAATCAAATGTGACTACAGATGGCTCTCTGATTGCCTCATAGACGCTGGCGACCGTCGCATATCCCTCCCCGATCAAGATAGAGCCAGTGGGGCCGACTGATCCAATCACATGAAAATTACCTTTTTTAAGACCGTGAATTCGTTTTTCTCCACTTGGGAAAATATGTTGAACTCCCTGAAGCCTACCTTCAATATTTCGAATTGGAATGACCAGAGTTGGGTACTCTACCCAAATCTCTTTGCCTGTTACCGAAGCCCTCTCCTTCAATTTACTTTTACTAAATTTTACACCGTGACGTTCCACCATTTTCTTAGAAAGATAGTCCAAATGGCCAGTGTCAATAGGTTCTTCAGACGCTCTTTCCCAATCTAACTGTGCATTTTGAATCCGCTCTTGAATCTTATTCCATTGATTCTCCTCCTCAGCGAGGGTTTCTCTTTCCATTTGCGAGAATTTTGGATCTCCCCTGTAGCTGCTATATTTATAATCTTTTTTTCCACCAGACCAAGTTCCATAGTAGCAACTCAACCAGGGATTTCCATTTTGGGATACTCCTGATCGACACCAATAAAATTCATCTTCCTTATCTTGGCATTGATCTCTTGAAAACCGGCGCAAAATCCCATCTGTTTCAAGTCTTGTTTTTGGAAAATGGATTCCATCTCTAGCCATTTGAGAAAGACACTCTTGTTCAAGATCGTAGATGGTATAATTACTTGATCTTTCTAGTTTTGCTTGAAGGCGAGGATCATCGCTGGTAGAATAGCTTGCCATAAACATCTCAGATTTTCAGCCGCTCTGCTTGCCCGCATAGCCTCTTTTGTTTTTATAAACTCTAAAAGCTGCCCAACCATTGCCCTAAAGCCTAGGCAGCCTCATCACATAATGCTTATGAACTTTGATCACCTCTCCTCTAAAGAAGCGCTTTGGATATATGAGGTCAAAGCCCCCAAATCGATCAGATATCGACCCCCGATTTTTTTCACACAAGCCGCCGCTATGGGATGTTTAGAATAGATCCAATGATGCCATTGACTAAGTCGAGGCCATCGATTTTGTCGACAATAAGACCTTAGCTCTGCCAAATTACCAATTGTCTTTGCAAAGACATCCTCATCTTTTCTACAAATTTCACTGTTCATGAATCTTTCCCTCTCCTTTTGCATAAATTTTCCTCATTCACAACCTCTTCTAACAACCGATGCTGTAAAAAATTTTACACAATTGGAATGATATTCGCAATATTACAGTGCAAAAGGAGTTCGGCCATAGAGGAACATGAGAAAATAAATGTCAGAGAACTTGCGAGAGCAGATCGCATTTAGGCTAAGCCCAAATAACAAAACTACCGATTTTGAGTGAGGATTTTAGGAGAAAATAAATCTCCAAGACCAATTCCGACCGCAGCCTCTTTCACGTTTCTGAAAATCGTTGAGGGATTGATCGGGGAATTTTGCCTTCCTACGAAGACTTGACCTGATGCACGAGATCCAATCAGCCGTCGAATGTCTCGGAACACATGCAATGGATAAGAATAGAGGCTTGAATCAAATGAAATAAAATGTTTTTCAAAATCAATATTTTCAATATCAATCTCGATTATTTGCTCAATGGTTCGGTTGCCGCCAAAATAAAGCAATTTCGATACAAGACGACATCGATCATCTAAACAGCCAATCAGACGAACAAAATCCGCATGAGACAATGCTCGATTGCGAGTTCTCTCTTTGTCTGGATCAACGATTTCTGGGATATAAGAGATTGATTGGAGAGACATCCAATTATGAAAATCTACAAAGATTTCAACCCACCGCTCTTGCTCTTGAGCAGATAGTTCACCTTGACAGCGTATGTTTTCTAGAGTTAACAAGAACTCCTTAGATTTGAGATCTCGTACTTGCAAAAACTCACCCGAGGCATCCTGGAATTTAATAAAATTCCCCGCTAGAATAGCTTCGCGATTCTCGATAACCTCTGTGTCAGGACGTTCTTCCACCCAAATTGAAAACAACGCCAAAAGAGTCATGTCGCCAAATGACCGCCAGAAATGCCTAATTTCCTCATTGAGGCGCTTTCGATCTTCTTGAAAGCGCCTTCTTGACTCATCTAGCACTCCCTCCGGCAATATCGTCTGAGCGTGAGCTAAAAACGCCTCATGTGAAAATCGTTTGCGCAATCCCTGAGGAGAAAATTCGGCCTCATTTTTAGATTCTGTTAGCATTGATTGGTCACGCATATATAGATCCTTCCAGCAAGTCTTCATTCATCCGATCAAGAGCGCCAGCTGTCGCAGCAACAGATAAATGGCTATACCTTTTTACCATAGCCAAAGTTTTATGTCCGAGAATGGCGGCCAGCTCTAGTAAAGTAGCCCCACGCATCGCCAATTGACTAGCTGCCGTGTGCCTCAACGTGTGAAAACAGATACTTAAGTTCGCGTGCTTTACAGCAGCCTCCCAAGCAGTTTTAATATCAGCGGGCCTCTTCCCATCACGGGTAGGAAAGACATATTCGCTAAATATCACCCTCTTCGATTTTTCCATCTCGAGGCACTTCATTGACTGTTTGCTCAAATGAATCGATCGAGATTCTCCATTCTTGGTATCGCGAAACGTCAACCTTGCTCTGGCGAAATCGATGTCACTCCATTTAAGAGCAAGAAGCTCTCCCTTTCTCGCTCCTGTAGCTAATGCTAAGAAAACCACGGGATAAATATAGGCACTTTTGCTTTTTGAACAGTCACCTAATAGACACTCGATCTCATGCTTTTCTAAAAATCGTTCTCTTGCCTTGTTCTCTCTTGGTCGCCGAACGTTGAGAACAGGATTCTCATTAACCCAACCCCAGTCTTTCACAGCAACCGTGTAGACATGACTCAGAGCTGCAAGATATCGATTCGTAGTAGAGGAAGTTCGTTTACTACCTCTGGGAAGTTTCTCAGAAAGGAGTTTGTCTCTCAGCTCAGCAATCATAGGAGTCGTAATATAAACCAAAAAATAGTCGCCAAGCTGTCGCTTGAACCAAAGTAGCTGCATAGACTGCTTCTTGTAGCTCTTGGGCTTTTTCGGAAGCTCAACCCCAATGTATTTATCTATGAGATCCGCAAATGTCCTCTCTTCGTCTTCCTTTCGAGGAAAGTGCCGTTTATCACAGACTTCCGCTTCTTTTTTCCGCCCCCAAGCTTGCGCTTTGGATTTGCAGAAAAAAGTTTCTGATTTGTCAGGCATCCCCTTACGTCTAATCCGTACGCGATAAGTCTTCGACCCATCGGGGTGCCTTCTCGTTTCAATATACGCCATGTGTAAAACCTCCAACTTCTTGCGCTGTGACCCAGATTTGGCCCACAGCGGTTTGCATCAGTTGTTAGGAGGTTATGCAACATTACATAACTCATTCATTATAAGGATGCTCGGAGCGGGACTCGAACCCGCACGGAATTGCTTCCAGGGGATTTTAAGTCCCCAGTGTCTACCATTCCACCATCCAAGCAGAGGAATTATTGTAAAAGAAAGGGGGGAAAAGATGCAAGACCCCTTTATCCGAAAGAGCTAGCCTTGAAAAAGGCTCGCTCCTTTCAGATCTATGGGCGGTCTTCTTCGTCCTCTGTCGGCTCGGGGTGTTTCGGCGCTATCGGCTCGTCAAATACCGATTCGTCAAAATGGCTAGGCGCTTTTTCTTCCCGAGGTGTAGCGAAGGGGTCTTCCCCTACCGACTCGGTTGTTTTATAGCGACTTAGAGTATCTCTAATAAGGGTCGGAGGCGGTGGGAACAGCTTCGAAATAAACGAAGGGGCTTTGACCTCTTCTGCCATAGGCTCTTTCGCATGCACCTCTTCTCCTTCCTGAACGCCCTCTTCAGAGGTTCGGGGGACCATTCTGTGCTCGGGAGGCTGATCTTGCCGGTCACGTCCAGATCGTCGGCCACGGCGCCGTTTATCCCTCTTCCGATCCACTGGAGGCGGAGCGGGCTGCTCCCCTTCTTGGAGGGCCTGGGGCTCTTCATGAACGCGCTCTTCCATCGGTTCGCGAGGACGGGGGGCATCTCTGCCGCCACCAATCTTGATCGAACGCTCAGTCGCTACGTTTTTCAGTACCATCCGCGTCTCTTTGAGCTCGAGGATTTCGTAGTCGCTAACCGGGACAATAAAGGATTTAGGACGCTTTAGCGAACGGAAGAAGAAGGAGTGACCAAAAGAGACCACTTCCACTGCGTCTACGAAGTAATCTTCTTGTCCGTTCCCTTTGCTGCTGCGAACGACAAGCTTGCACCCTTCTCGGGGGGTGATGACTGTCTCGATGATAGGTTCTCGTGTAAAATTCACTGGAATTACCGTAATTTAAAGGGTTGTTAAAATGGAGTAGCGGCAAGAGTGCTGTTTTCATTCTTTCGAGGCCATGTACTCCAGCAGGTCGACCACTCTCTGGGAATACCCCATTTCGTTGTCGTACCATGCAATCAATTTATAAAAGCGACGGTTCAGAGCAATCCCTGCCAGCTTGTCGTAAATACAAGAGTAGGTGGTGCCGATAAAATCGGAAGAGACCAATTGCTCGTCCGTCGTTGTCAGGATGCCTTTGAGGTTTGTCTTTGATGCGGCATCCATAGCGTTGCCAATCTCCTCGTACGTTGTATCGCGCATAAGTCGAACTGTAAGATCTACAGCGGATACATCGGGAGTAGGAACTCTAAAGGCCATTCCGGTTAGCTTTCCTTTTAATTCAGGTAAACAGAGCGTCACCGCTTTGGCCGCCCCAGTCGTAGCTGGGATAATATTCATGCTCGCCGCTCGCCCACCGCGCCAATCTTTGTGAGATGGGCCATCAACGGTCGGTTGGCTTGCTGTAAGGGAATGGACGGTCGTCATCAAACCTTCTTCAATGCCGAAATTGTCCATTAAAACTTTACATAAAGGGGCTAAACAATTTGTTGTGCAAGAGGCATTGTTGACTACAACGTCCAGACTTGGATTAAAGTGTGTGTGATTTACCCCCATCACATAGGTGGGGATATCGTCTTTAGTGGGAGCGCTAATCAGAACGCGGCGCGCTCCCGCTTCAATATGCTTTAGAGCGCCTTCGCGCTGAGTGAAACGGCCTGTCGATTCAACGACATAATCGATATTTAACTCTTTCCACGGAAGAAGAGTGGGATCCTTTTCAGCCGTAACTATAATTTTTTTCCCGTCGATAAGGAGATGATTTCCCTCAGAAGAGACAGGTTTTGGGTAGGTACGGTGAACAGTATCGTGTTTAAAGAGGTAGGCTAGGTTATCGGCAGGGACAAGATCGTTAATGGCGACGACTTCTATAGAGCTGCTTTTTAGCGACTGGCGCAAAACTAGTCGTCCAATCCGGCCAAATCCGTTAATCGCTATTCGCTTGACCATGTGTTAGTCCCTAAAAGGGGGTAGCATACTCGAAAAATATACGGATGTAAAGAGACAAAAACCACTTGTTTGAAAATGATTCAAACAGGTGGTTTTCAAGACGTTAAGAATTACTTGAGATATTCGATATAGCAAGTAGGGGCGCTATCGCCAATTCGATCAGCGGTTCGGATAATACGGGTGTATCCTCCGTTTCGTCCAACGAAGCGGATGCCCAGTTCGCCAAACAGCTTATCGATAACGATACGGTCGCGAGAAAAAGAACTCTTGTCTCCTTTCTTGACCAATCGAGCCTCTTTATGCGTTAGCGAGTTGTATGTGACCATCAGCTCGGCAATCGCATTACGTCGGGAGGCTACTGTATTTTTCTTGGCCATTGTGATGAGGCGCTCTGCGTGGCGGCGAAGTTCTTTCGCCTTCACTACCGTCGTACTAATCCGCTCATTTTCGATGAGCGACTTCAGCATGTTAGCCAACATGCAACGACGATGAGATCCTGTCCGGCCTACTTTAAATGTGTGTTTTCCGTGTCTCATACTTCTACGCTTTCCGCTTTTTCTAAGTTATAGTTGTGGATAACTGTTTTGATATTATCCCGATTGATCCCATATTTGGACAAATCCATCCCTAGGGACAGTTCTAATTCATCGAGTTTTTGCTTAATCTCTGTGAGAGATTTCTTACCAAAGTTACGGAATCTGAGCATTTCAGATTCTGGCATAACGACAAGTTCGCCAATCGTATCGATATTCGCATTTGCCAAGCAGTTGGTCGAGCGAACCGAAAGCTCAATCTCATTGATTTTGAGAGCTAGCTTTTGGAGAATCTCGTCTCGATCTCGATTCACTTGGGCTTCCCCTTTGTCGAAATAGATCATGTGCGTTTTGACCAAATCGAATACTTGGAAATGGAGAATGCCGATCTGCGAAGCAAACGTGAGAGCTTCTACTGGAGAGACTCGTCCGTCGGTAGTCACTTCCAAAATCAATCGATCAAAGTCAGTATCTTGTCCTACCCGTGTGTTTTCTACGTAGTAGTTCACGAGTCTTACAGGTGAAAAGCAGGTGTCGATTACGATCTCGTCGATTTGGCGCTCAAATGTGTGGCGCTCAGAAGGGACATATCCCCGTCCATAAGCTACGCGCAAGTCAACTCGTCTCGACATCGGCTTAGTGACCGTGAACAGATGGTGCTCTGGATTGACAACATCAAACTCATTATGTGAAATCAGGTCTTTAAGCGTGACTTTAACTTCCCCGCCCCCTTTTTCCAGCATCTCTTCAGTGATCTCTAAATTTTTAGTAATGAGCTTCATATCGCGAGGATGCATGTCATCGCTTAAGCTAACGCGGCGTAAGAGAGCCCCTTTCAAATTCAATACGATGTGGGTCATGTCCTGGACAATCCCTTCGCTCGCCATATACTCGTGGGGAATCCCCTCGATTCTAATAGAGAGGATAGCAGGGGCTTCTAAAGAGGCCAACATCATCCTTCTCAACGCGTTGCCGACTGTATGTCCAAACCCTCTTTCGAAAGGTTCTACTACAAAGCGGGCGAAAGTAGCCGTTTGACTTGCTTCATCCAATTTAATTTTGTCCGGCATTTCAAATTTGCCATACTTGACGGGCATACTAGGACTCCTCTACTCAAACGTTTCTTATACGCGTCTTCTTTTGCGCGGTCTGCAGCCGTTGTGCGGTACAGGGGTCTTATCGTGGATGATCGTAATGGACATCCCTGCGCTTTGCAGTCCGCGGACAGCTGATTCACGCCCCGCGCCAGGTCCATTCAAATTCACTTCGCACTCTTTCATTCCAACAGCCATCGCCTCTTTAGCAGCAGTCTGTGCAGCCACTGTCGCTGCAAAAGCGGATGATTTACGAGAGCCTGAAAAGTTCGCCTTACCGGCTGACGACCAGGAGATAACGTTACCCGCTAAATCGGTGATGGAAACAATCGTGTTGTTAAACGTCGCTTTGACGTGCGCAATCCCCGATGGAACCGTACGCTGATTTTTCTTTTTTACGCGAACTCCAGCTTTTTTTGGAGGCGCTTTTTGATCTTGCTTAGCCAAGGGTCGGATCTCCTATTTAGATTTTCTTGTTGGCAACGGTTTTTCTCTTGCCTTTGCGAGTACGGGCATTCGTTCTGGTTCTTTGACCACGTACAGGCAATCCCAAGCGATGGCGCATGCCGCGATAGCAATGGATGCCGATCAATCGCTTGATGTTATTTTGTACTTGTCGGCGAAGGTCCCCTTCAACCTCATACTCAGATTGCAAAATGGCGTTTAAGCTGGCGACCTGATCTTCGTTCAGTTCGCGAGCACGCATATTTTTGTTCAGTCTGAGTTTTTCGATAATCTGGTTGGAAAGCGTTCGGCCGATTCCATAAATATAGGTCAAACTGATTTCTAATCGTTTATTGTCTGGAATGTCTATTCCTATAACTCTTGGCATGGTTTCCTTCTTCTTTGTGTCCCTAATAAATTAACACACGAACTGTTTAAATCACAATGGCTTATCGCCCTCGTAGCCGGCCCTTAGTCATGAAGCCATCATAGCGTTTCATAAGTAGGTGAGACTCAATTTGTTTGGTCGTATCTAAAATAACTCCTACCAAGATCAAGAGCGATGTCCCGCCAAAAAACTGGCTGATATTGGCATCTACTCCCATGAGTCGGCCTACCAAGTTGGGAAGGATAGCGATGATCGCTAAAAATATCGCCCCAGCAAAGGTAATTCGGCTCATGGTTGTCTCTAGGTAATCTTGTGTGGGTCTCCCCTGTCGGATGCCTGGTATAAAGGCGCCGTTTTTCTTCATATCGGAGGCAATTTGCTCCGGCTTAAATTGGGTAGCGGTCCAAAAATAGGTGAAAAAGAGGATGAGAAGGACGTACATAATTGTATAGATCCAACCGCCGGGTAAAAAATAGTTTGAGAGCTGGCCAAGCCAGGTTCCCTTCCCTAGAAATTGCCCGATAGTGGCGGGGAACATCAAGAGAGAGCTCGCAAAAATTACAGGAATAACACCAGAATAGTTGACCTTAAGCGGAATATGGGATGATCCCCCTTGCACTTCATGCCGTCCCACGATTCTTCTTGCGTATTGGAGGGGAACGCGCCTTTGCCCTTGTATGACGAGGATCGTCCCAATAATGATAAATACAAATAGGGCTGCAAGTACAATCAAGGAGACGAAAGTCAGTTGTCCCGCCTCTTGTGATTCGAGGTTTAATTGCTGGATAATCGATCCAATCGTGCTAGGGAATGAGGAGATAATACCGATCGCAATAATTAAGCTAATTCCGTTGCCGATCCCTTTTTCTGAAATCTGCTCTCCGATCCACATAAGGAGCAGGGTACCCGTCGTCATAGAAAACATAACGATCAGGTAGAACAGCCAGGGGAAGCCAAAAGCTTGGACGTCCATGATCTCAGAGATGATGATCCCGGGACTTGAATGGTTAACAGAGATCGCATACTTGGCAAAAAGGCCCGACTGCATCAATCCGAAAAGGAGCGTTGAGGTGCGGGTCCATTTAGACAGTTTGCGACGCCCTTGGTCTGGGCTTTCCCGAATTTCTCGTTGGAGTGATGGAATCAGTGCGATCAAGAGTTGCAAGATGATCGAGGCTTGGATATAGGGCATAACACCCAAAGCCAGCAATGTCATCTTAGCAAAAGCTCCCCCTGAAAAAATATCTACGAGTTGGAAGAGGTTTTGTCCTCCGCCAGTCGCGAATTTAAACAGGTTTATGGCTGCTTCGCCATTGATGCCGGGAACAGGGATATAAGCCCCTATACGGCAAACTACCAGCAAAATCAACGTATAGATGATCTTACTTCTTAGCTCAGAGATGGCAAAAACACGCTTGATCGCATCGATCATGATTTATCACTTTCGTTTATTCAACTACTGTATAAGAAATCTTTTTCTCTTCCAGATTGCGGATAGCCGCTTCTGAAAATCCGTTAGCTTCGATCGTCACTTTCTTAGTGAGATCTCCTGTAAAAAGAACTTTGATTCCTCCAGGCAATCTGCGGGGAATCAGCCCTTTTTCTCTTAAGGTCGCCATGTTGACCACTTCGCCATCTTCATAGTTATGCTCAATGAGCGAAAACGTAACAGCATAGGAGGCCTTAATGAAGCGTCCACGAGTAAATCCACGGATAGGCAGTTTACGATAGAGAGGAACTTGTCCCCCTTCATATCCGTAACGGCGCTTATAACCGGAACGGGAACCGTCCCCTTTAGAGCCTCGGCAAGATGTTTTACCGCGGCCAGAGCCTACACCGCGACCTACGCGCTGGATTTTTTTCTTAGGACGGGAGGTATTTTGTAGTTCGGCTAGATTAAGCATGGTGAGATCTCCGTTCTGCGAGAGCTTTCTCTCTATTTCTCAGTTGACCAAACGCTTTGAAAGTGGCTTTCACCTGATTCAAAGGGTTATTCGATCCGAGGCTTTTAGCAATGATGTCTTTTACACCGCCAAGCTCGAGAACCGATCGGACTTTGGAACCCGCAACAACGCCCGTTCCTTCCGGAGCCGGTTTCAAGAGAAGTTTAGATCCATCCCACTCAACATAAATTTCGTGTGGAATCGTCGATCCTTCCATCTCAATGGTGATGATGTTCTTTCTTGCGGCTTCTGATCCCTTGCGGATAGCGTCGGAAACTTCGTTTGCTTTCGCAAATCCGAAGCCCACATGGCCCTGGCTGTCGCCTACAAGAATTAGCGCAGAGAAACTAAATTTTCTTCCGCCCTTAACAACTTTCGAGCAGCGATTGATGTAGAGTACTTTCTCTTCGAATTCTGTGCCGAAATCTTCTTGGCGTTTTTTCTCTGGTTGCTTTGCCATTATTTAATTCCTGCCTTTAAAATTGCAATCCGGCTTCGCGAGCGGCTTGAGCCAGCTCAGCGACAACGCCGTGATATTTAGAGCAACCACGATCGAATACAACCGCCGTTACGTTATTTTTTTTTGCGAGTTCTGCAATCATCAACCCAATTTGGCGCGCCGAATCTTTCGATTTGCGAGCCTTAATGGATGGAGTTCCATAGCCTGCTATTGTAACTCCCCTCTCATCATCGATGATCTGGGCATAAATGTGCTGATTGCTTTTAAATACAGAGAGTCTGGGCTTCGTAGCAGAACCTTTTAGGGTCTTGCGAACGCGCATGAGGCGGGAAGCGCGGGCTCTTTTTCTTCTGGTCAGTGAGTTATCCATAATTATGCTTTTCCTTTAGCAGCTTTACCATCTTTCTTACGCACGAACTCGTTTTCGTAGCGAATCCCCTTACCTTTATAAGGCTCTGGAGGTTTCATCGCTCGAACAGAGGCGGCAAATTGCCCCACTTCGCGCTTATCTGAACCCTTAATTGTAATCGCTGTCCCTTTTTCAATTGTAATTTGAAGCGACTTAGGAATTTCGACGCTCGTAGGGTGCGAATAGCCGAGAGAAAGGTCGAGCTTATTGCCTTGTGCTGCAGCGCGGTATCCAACGCCAATCAGGATAAGCTTAACTTCAAATCCATCCGTAACGCCAATCATGTTGTTTTTGACCAGGGAGCGAAATAGACCGTGCATCGCTTTCGCGGGCATCTCTTTCTCATCTCTTTCGAGCAGGATCTCTTCCCCTTGCACTTTCAGGGTCAAACCCTTCGGGAGAGTCATTTCAAGCGTCCCTTTAGGGCCTTTAAAACTCAAATGGCCGTCTTTGTCAGCTTTCACTTCTACGCCCTTGGGAATCTGAAGTGGCGTCTTTCCGAGTCTTGACATATAAATAAACCTCTATCTTACCAAACAGTACAAAGCAGCTCGCCGCCCACTTTCAGGTCGCGCGCTGATTTACCAACCATGACACCTTTGGAGGTGGACAGAATAGCGATACCCATTCCGTTGAACACATTGGGTATCTCCTGATGTCCTATATAGCGGCGAAGTCCACACTTAGACTCACGCTTCAATCCGCGGATCACAGGCTCACGGGTTTTGTTATATCGCAAAAACACCCGGATCTTATGTTGCTCTTCGTTGACAAGGAAATTTTCGATAAAACCTTGATCTCTCAGGATTTCAAGTAATTTCACTTTCATCTTGCTACGGCTCATATCGACAAAGCGGTGTTGAGCGTCTTTAGCATTGCGAATCTTAGTTAAAAGCTCAGCAATGGGATCATTAAATGCCATGTTTTATTCTCTCCGTCACTTACTTAAAGGGGAAGCCTAACAAGGTCAAAAGCTCGACGCAGTCGGCATCGGTTTTGGCTGTAGTCACAATTGTGATGTTCATCCCTTGCGTTCTTTTTACTTTGTCTAGGTTTACTTCCGGAAAAATCTGCTGGTCGTTCAATCCAAAATTAAAATTACCTCGACCATCTCCTTTTGGAGTAAATCCGCGGAAGTCTCGGATACGAGGAGAGCTAATATTGCAGAAACGATCCAAGAAATCAAACATTCTTTTACCGCGTAATGTGACCATCAAGCCTACAGGCTGATTTTCTCGCAGTTTAAAGTTCGAAATCGCTTTCTTCGATCGGGTTACCACAGGTTTCTGTCCGCTGATTAAGGAGAGCTCATCACTATGCTCCTGTAGAGCATTTTTATCTTTTAAAGCTTCTCCAAGTCCCATGCTGATCACAATTTTTTTCAGAACAGGCGTCTCCATGGGATTTCTCTCAGGGTGGCGAGACAGTATCTCTGGTACGATAACTTTTTTTAATTTTTCTTGTAATCTCGACATGGTCTCTCTCTACGCTTGTTTTTTGACCGAACGGTGGCCAATTTCCTCGCCGCCAGCTTTATAAACTAACTCGCGGCCGTTCTCTGCGCTATTTCTAACGCGAACGCGGAAGGCTTTACCCTCTTTATCACAGAGGTTTACGTTCGATATGTGTATGGGCACTTCCATCTCAACAATGCGGCCGCCTTGTGACTCTTGGGTTTTACGCAAGTGTTTCTTGCGGATATTGACCCCTTGCACTAAAACGCGCTCTTCTGTGCGTGACAGAACTTGTCCTGTCTTGCCTTTATTGTTGCCGGCGATGACTACCACTTGATCGCCCTTGCGAATCCACTTGCTCATGTTTCCTCTTCCTATATGACTTCCGGTGCGAGGGAGCTGATCTTTACGAACCCGCCATCGCGAACTTCGCGGGCTATGGGTCCAAAGATACGAGTTCCTCGGGGATTGTTTTTATCATCGATGATCACGCAGCTATTGTCATAAAAGCGGAGCAGCGATCCGTCGTTTCTACGGATGTAACCTCTCGTTCGGACCACGACAGCCTTCACGACATCGCCCTTTTTCACAGCGCCTTTGGGGTCTGCTTCTTTAACCGCACAGACAATGATATCACCAACGCGGGCATACCGTTTTCTTGTACCGCCGAGAACTTTAAAGCATCTCACTCTTTT
>PLXF01000019.1 GCA_003151315.1 Parachlamydiales bacterium | reverse complement strand
ATCGAGATCGACTAGAGGAGAGTCGCTGGTGGGCACGAGAAAAAATTGGGATCTTCCCCCTTCGCTAAAGGCCTCTTCTAGTTCGGTGAGGTGAAAGGCTCCGTCTCTAAGCGTATAGCGAAGCGTCCCGCACACGGGAATTAAGAGTTCCATATCGAGACCGATGATTCGTCCTAGAACATCAGAGGGGATATCTAAAACTGTGTGACTCCTTTTATACGAATTAATAAAGCGCAACTCTCCTGAAGCGAGGTAGGTTTTCCCCTCTTCTAATAGCCCGTGTAGATCTCGAATTTTTAACGAGCGGACGACAAGGGGGCTGATTTCTCCTGGAGGGCCTCCCGGCTTTTGGAGAAGGCTCGGTCGAAGCTCAGAAATCGCTATTAGAGGAATAGACAGGGTCCAGGGGCGATCTTTGTCGCTAGCCATAACAATCTCATCGATTTTCAACGTACCTGCCGAATCGCTAATCTTTAAATCGTAAATGCGGATTTTATCCGGATCGAACTCGGTCTGGGCTAATAGAGTGCGGAGTTGATAGCCGAATAATTCCACCTGCTTCCCACTTAAAATCCCCCGAAAACAGATGTGGGATAGATCCTGCTGGTCAACCGTTAAATGCCCTTTTATTTCGTACCCTTTGCCCATCTCAAGTTTGGTGAATACTTCAGCAATAGAGGGGAGAATTAGTTCAGAGATAAGGCCGAAATTGAGCCGGGCGCTTCCAATTAAACGGGATTTTTCTTCGCTGCTTTCTGAGTGGAAAGAAGCGTCGACGCCGCCAAAACACCCTTCGATCGAATCGATGGCCACTCCAAAATTTTCATTGTAGCGCCAATCGATCGACAGGGGGAGCTCTTCTTTGCCTAAGGGAACTTCAAGATCTTCTAGTGTAAGGCGACCAGTACAAATAGGTTCTCGGTCGGCATGAAGACCAATTTTTAAATAGTGTCCTTGGTGAAAATAGGAGAAACTCGCGCCGATTTTATGCAAATCCCATACAAGCTGGAGATCTTGCACATGACGCAGCGCGCCCTGAAACGGGATAAAGCCCTCTTTCAATGCACAGGAAAAGGTCGAAAAATCGGTCGCACATGTGATATCGGCCATAAAATCGATATCTTGCGTGGTGTTGATGTGTAAAGGGAAAAGCAAGGAGAGAAAAGGGCCCGGCAGATGGAGTCTAGAGTGGTTTAAATTCCAATGATCTTGCGACCATTGCAAAAGCTCGATCTTCCCATTTACAGGAGCCATCCCCTCTTTTTCTGCGAGGAAATCGACCCCTTTAAATACAAATCCTTTGCCTGGGGAATAAAATGCGTAAATCGGTCCCCGGTTTTCTACCCGAAATGGGCCCATATGTAGATCGCAAGGGGTAAGATCTAGGTCCATTTCGTATTGTTGTGACGACAAATCATAGGTAAAGCACCCTTGTCCCGATACATACCCCGATCCGTCGGAGGAAACCTTCCCTAAATAGGAAAGCAGAGCTCCCATTTGCACTTGGAGATCGGTTAAATTAAATTGAGCTTTTCCCTGAGGATCGACACGAGCTGTAAAATAGGAAGAGAGGCCCTGGTTCGAGGCTATCTTTCCCTCTTTCGCTATCCAAGAATCGGGCGTGGAAAAAAGATCAAAACCTAAAAGAAAATCGCCCATTTGCATCTCTTCGACTTTCCAGTGCTTCTCTTGTTGCCGCGCTAAAATATGGCAAGGAAACGGCTTTTCTCCCCATTGGACATCGCGCCCTTGCATATCTATCTGAGCGCCCTCGTTTGAGGTATAGAGAAACTGAACGGCCGCGGCTCCTTGCAAAGAGGGAAGAGACACGCCAAGAGAAGCAAGAATCGGTTTAATGGAGGTAAGAGCTTCTAAAGAGACGTCTGTATCAATGGTCAGTTTGTCTAAATGCCCCTGCGTAAAACGGCATTCACCAATGGAAAAAGGGGCGCCCAAACATTGCGTTTTACTAGAATCGAAAGAGACCTGCCCTCCCCTTTCCTCCCCGACTAAACGGACAACATCCCAGGTGCCTTGAGAGACTCTCACGTCGAAGGTAAGAAGTCCCTCTTCCTGGAATAGTCGTGTACAACCGATTCGCAAAGGGGTAGAGCTGGGTGAAGAGGCATAGGTTAAATCGCCCCCGGCGTTTTCACAAGCCCAGCCCTCTTGATTGAGAACAAAGAAGGTCTCNNAAATTTCCCCTCAGTCAGTAACCCCGCCAGTTCCCATTTCCATTTGTCTTTGGGAGCAAAAAGATCTCCCTTACAAAAAAACTGGTCACATTCGATCTTTCCTGAGAAAGGGGAAAAAAGGGATAGATCGGAAGAAATTCGATCAGAGATCACAATAAAGGGAGCTGCGTTTCTTGAAGTGAGATCGATGGTTCCCGCTCCTGAAGAGCTCCACTTATCCGATTCCACATGGATCGATTCTACCGACAATAACTGCCAATCCCACGTCCCTGCGAGGATAAATTTATAGCGATCGTAATACCCCTCGGCGCCCCATTGAGTACCGCCCCAGAAATTCCCTTCGCAATGAGTTCCATTTGCATTGCCGGACCAGCGGGATCGCTCCACGCGACCTTCGGTTAAAACGGCCGAGGCGCTCCCATCCCTTCCCGTAAGCTCCCCTCCGCCGGGTAATTTTACACTTCCTTGCGCCCCTTCTATATGGAACTCTCCCGTCCAATTGACAGAAGAAAGGCGTCCGGAAAAAGAATTTACAGAGAGGCTGTCGTCTTTATGACGCACAGCAAAATTAGTCGCTTCTAGTTGCTGGATTTCCCCGTTTTCTCCTCTATTTAACCAGGCGATTTTGCTAGAAATAAGCCCCTCTTCCCATTCCCACTCGCGCCAATCGGGATTCCAAATCGACCCAACTCCTTGTACAATCTGCCCATATAGGGGCTGGAGATTTTCTATCTGAGCCGACCATAGAGTCTGCCCTTTTTCCCCCTCTCCTTCTAATACGCAGCGGGCTTTCGGAAAATGCAATTGCGTCTCGAGCCAGGGCAAACGCCCCCCCTCCCAAAAACCTCGCCCCTCGATAGAAAGGGGGAAAGAGGCTTCTCCTACCGATCCGACTCCTGCCAGATCCCATTTAGCGCCCAAATCTGAATAGTAGGAAACAGAGCCGTTAATCTCCTGTATGCTCCGTTCTTGATTGCCCAGCCACTTTCCTTCTGTACACTCAAAACGGACCCGTCCTATCGGAGCCTTTTCTCCGAATAGATCTATTTCCGCGGTTGCAAACTCCCCTTCCCAATCGATGTGCGCTTTTTTTGCAGCGGCAGTATTGTGTGAAAATCGGCAACTAAGGTCATCTCCTTCCGCATGCGCTGAGCCTCGCGCCCACACCCCTTCAACCGATTCGAGATGAACCCATCCATCTAATACGCCCCGCTCAATGCCAACATGGAGTCCAAATAGATCGAGCCAAGGCTGTAGCAGCGGCGCTTCTAATCGGCAAAAATCCCCTTCTACGCGGATAGAAGTCCCCTCCCGAAAAGCCTCTACGCGCAGAAAAGAGGGCCCCGAGGTGAGAAGAAGTCGTCCCAACTGATTGGGCAGCGTCTTCTCCACTTCGATCTGCGCTTTTAAACCCATCTGCTCCCATTCGAGCCACCCATCGGCTACTTTAAGACGCAAATTGAGCCAAGAGGGCGCTAAACGAAACGGAGATTGCGTCGATTTTGTTTGGCTCAATACGGTAATATGGGGTTTGTCTATCTCGAGAAGAAGGGAAAAGGGGCCTGGAAATCCACCGAACGAAAGAGCGGCTCCAATCTGTTGCGCTCGCAGGTGTACCTGCGAGTCAAAAAACACGGGATCGAAAAAAACAAGCTTCCCCTCTTTCCATTCCAACGAACGGTAAGCGAGGCGGCCTCCTGAATAGATTCGGACGCTCCATTTAGCTAAACAGCCTAACGAACCTACGCACACATCCCGTCCAAAGAGCATGAGAAAAAAAAGGGAAAAAAGAACGACAAAAATGCGGAAGTTACGAGACATGGAGCTCCTATACTGTGTCCGTTTCAATCAGCTTTCTCTATCGAGCAGTAGGAGCAATGATAGAAACGATGTATACCTCTCGTGATTCAAGAATCGGTTTTGAGAGCCATCTGCATCCCATAATTTCCATCCGCAAAAATAGCCCCTATTTCTAATAGGGGGCCATTTTTGCGCCGGCTGCGCCTGATGAAAATTCTGGGCGCATACGGCTCCCAAAACCGATTCTTGAATCACGAACGGTATATACCGCTCATATATAAGGAATTCTAAAGAATTAAGAAATGATTCTCAAATACTCATCGCGATTCATGAGATGATTTAACTCTTTAGGCTGGGTGAGCTCCAACTTATACAGCCAAGCAGCCCCTTCAGGATCCCTATTGATTAACGACGGATTTTTTTTCAGAGTTTCGTTGATCTCGACGATAATTCCAGAAATAGGAGAATAGATGTCGGCAGCGGCTTTTGTCGATTCCATGATGCAAATCTCTTCGCTTGCTCGTGTGTCTTGTCCGACTTTAGGCAGTTCGATAAAAACAATTTCGCCCAACTCTTTTTGCGCGTGGTCCGTAATTCCTACGGTACCTATTTTTCCATCTACCTTAACCCATTCATGGGACTGGGAAAAATACATAAGTCCTCTTTGGAGTTGTGATTCAACTTTTTTGCAATTTTAAAGTTGCCCAAAGGGCAGGATGTTGCTCAATCGCATATTCTTGCGAAGAGACGGAAAAATGCTGCGGCGGTCCGTCTGCGCGATTGAGGCGGTAGGTAAAGCCAATTTTCGGATTTGTTTGGGGTTCAAATCCAAATAGGCAATGAGCCGGAATATCCACTGTTAACGAATATCCATCTGCCTCTAATTCGGCTTTTACTTCGAGATCTTCGGGAGAGCAGAGGCGGTGTGTATCTTCATTGCGGAATCGGGAAATCTCGCGCCCGTGATGCCCTTGATGCTCAACGG
>PLXF01000028.1 GCA_003151315.1 Parachlamydiales bacterium | reverse complement strand
CAAAAACCGACTCTTGAATCACGAATGGTATAAACCATAGCCTGAGATTTTTCTTTTTTAAGAAAAAACACCTTGTAAAATCTAAATCAGATTTAGAAAATACAAGGTAAGAGCTAAAAAAAGCGCTTTTGGCAGGTGAATTTCACCGCTTTTTCTTCATATACTGGTCGATTCCATCGGCGACGCCTCTGGCAATCGAGTCTAAATATTCATGGTCTTTGAGATGGGATCTTTCTTGAGGATTGGAGATAAAGCCCCCCTCTACAATGACCGCGGGCATACTTGTTTCCCGAATGACGTAAAAATTCCCTTTTTTGACGCCTCGAGAAGTCGCTGAAGTGCGGCGAATCACCTTGCTAAGGATCGATTCGGCGAGCTTTTTCGATGAAGAGGCTCGCGCTTTTTCCTCTTTCGAGTCGCAATAAAACACCTCGATGCCATGCGCTATGGGGTTGCGCGATGAGTTGTAGTGCAGACTGACAAAGAGAGAGCCGCGCGCTTGAATCGCGATTTCTACACGGCGCGGCAAAGGGATAAACGCGTCGGCTGTACGGGTCATGATCACATGATAGCCGAGCTGGTCGAGATATTTCTGGACTAAACGAGCCGTTTGGAGACAAATTCTTTTCTCTTCACAAAAGGGCCCCTTAGCGCAAGCTCCCCGATCGTTTCCTCCGTGACCTGCGTCGATGATAATGGTGGGCGCTGTCGTAGGCGTAGAGACAAAGGCGGCCACCGGGGCCCCGTATTTCTCTTTTTTTACGGCCGCGCAGGAAGGGAAAAAGGGGATAAGGAAAACCAATAGATAATAGATCATAAAGCCTCTTTAGCTATAGCGGCATCATCAAAAGGGATTGTTTGGTGGGCAAAAATCTGCACCCGCTCATGTCCTTTACCGGCAATCAGGACAACGTCCCCTACAGAGGCGCTCTGAACTGCATGGAAAATGGCGGAGCGTCTGTCGAGATCGACATAGACCCGCTCGGGATGTTGAAATCCGGCTAAAATCTGACGGCAAATCGCCTCGGGATCTTCTCCGCGCGGATTGTCGCTTGTTACAATCGTCAAATCGGCATACTTTTCCGCCGCTTTCGCCATTGCTGGGCGCCGTCCGGGATCGCGGTTGCCCCCACACCCGAAAAGGACGATCAGCCGCTTTTTGGTGATTTCCCGGAGTGTACTCAGTACATTTTCGAGAGATTCCCCTGTATGGGCATAATCGATAAAAATCTGTTCGTTTACCCGCTCTAAACGCCCCGGCGCTGTTTGAAACGTCTCAATGGGACCTGTGAGCTCTTCTAAAGAGACTCCTAGGTGTAGGCCTAAGGAAATAGCTCCCAGGAGATTATATACGTTAAAACGGCCAATTAAAGAGGAGCGAAAAAGGGTGGAATTGCCCTGGAAAAAGACTCTAAACGAGGTCCCCTCAGCGCCAAAAGAGATGTCGGTAGCCCTCACATCGGCCCCCTCTTCTAGACCGAAGGTCCAAACCGGTGTTTGCAACCCCTCTTTCATAAAGGCCGTCCAGCTATTGTCGTGATTCAACAGTGCGCGTTTATTGTGTTTAGGACTCTGATCGAGTAGGTGAAATACCTTTTTTTTCGCTGCGGCATATTCTTCGATCGTCTTATGGTAATCAAGGTGGTCAGGCGCCAAATTAGTAAATAGCGCTACATCGAAATCGATCTCGTCCACTCTCCCCTGCGTCAACCCATGGGAAGAGACTTCGAGCGCTACGGCTTTGCATCCAGACGCCACCATCTCTCGCAACAACTTTTGGTTGTAGATAGGATCATGCGTCGTGAGCTGCGAAAAAAAGCGGTTTGTTCCAGCAATCGTCTCTACTGTTCCGATCAATCCTGAGGAGAGTTTGAGAGAGTCGAGGAGATGTTTCGCGAGATACGTTGTGGTGGTTTTCCCTTTTGTCCCAGTAACGCCGAAAACAAATAGTTCTTGCGAGGGATGGCCATAATACCGAGAGGCCAAAATCGCCTCTAGCTCAGCGGGATAGGCGTGGATGATTTGAGTTTTGGATAAAAAGGGGTCGTAAATGTCGTGCAATACAGCAGCCGCTCCCCCTTCAATCGCCTCTTCGATAAATTGAGAGCCGTCGACAACAGCGCCTTTTTTGGCCAAAAAAAGATGGCCAGGCGCCGTGCTGCGAGAATTGGAAGAGAGGCCTGAGATCTCAATCTCTTTCGATCCCCTTACTTCTATTCCTTCAAGGCCTTTGAGTAAGTATTTTAATTTCATTCGTTTATACATAAGTTGAGTCACGAACGGTATAACCACAAAAGCAGCTTCTAAACTCGATTTGTAACTATTCAAATACCCCTAGATTAAACGGAAGTTGTTAAACCACAGAGATCACAGAGGACACAGAGGCCGCGAAACGCAGCAAAAAATGCTGAATTTCTTTGTTTTTAACGTTTTTCAGCCTTCTCTGTGTCCTCTGTGATCTCTGTGGNNGACACAGTATATATACAATAACCAAACACCGAATGAATTTCTACTCATTCCATTGCTGGTAGAGGGATTTAAGGGACTGGATTTCAGCCATCCAGTCGGCCTTTTCTGGATTGCGTCTTGGATCTCCCGGAGGATAACCGTACGGATCGTCGGGCGCCACTCCTAAATATTGCAGAGTAAGGGTGGCGATCTCCCGGAATATGGGGGCGGAACAAACGCCGCCTAACTGGTGCTTGCCAACGCCTGGAATGAATTTTTTTTCGGGATCGTCGAGAGAAACGAGCAAAACAAACCGGGGATGGTCAGCGGGAGCAAAACCGAGAAACGAGGAGATATTGTGATCTTT
>PLXF01000073.1 GCA_003151315.1 Parachlamydiales bacterium | reverse complement strand
GAAGGCAAGAGAAATTTTTAAACGAGTGTGGAAATTATGAAAATGGCAGAAAAGGGTTACGCAAGAGGTCTATTATTCGCTTTCCGCAAAAGCAGGCTCTTTAGATAAGGAGGCCATTTCCCACGGAAATTGAGCCAAATGTTGGAAAACTTCGGCCGTTGATCCCGATCGATTAATGAGCATCCGCAAAGCTTTAACTCCCTCTAATTTCTTGAGATACCAACAGCCAACACGACGCATGTCAAGGAGCGATTGCCGCTCCGATTGATAGTGGACAATCGCATCGAAATGCTCATAAAGGGCCGCTTTGTGGTCTTCCACAGTCCTTTCGATGGGCTCTAATCCTTGTAAATGGCGCTCGATGTCTTCCGCAATCCAAGGCTGCCCCATTGTTCCGCGAGCTACAAGAACTGCGTCGCATTGCGTGTAAGCCAACATATTTGCGGCGCTTTGGGCATCAAAAACATCCCCATTTCCCACTACTTTAATCTGTTTGGCCACCGCTTTACACGCGCGAATATGATCCCAATTAGCAGGTCCTTTATAGCCCTGTACTCTTGTTCGACCGTGGATGGTAATCGCTTTAGCTCCGGCTAATTCTGCAATTTGCGTAATTTCCGCAGCGCAAATCGATTGCTCATCCCAACCGGCCCGGATTTTTACTGTGACGGGGATGCGAACGGCGGCGATCACCTCTGACAAAACCTCACCGATAAGCTCTGGATTGCGCAACATTCCTGAGCCGCTGCCATCTTTGGTTACTTTATCCACAGGACAGCCGCAATTCAGATCGAGGACATCAAACCCCAAACTTTCCACAATTTTTGCCGCTTCGGCCGCCATTTTCGGTTTGCTTCCACAAATTTGAGCCCCGATAGGGTGCATGCCCACTTCATAATCCAATAGCCTGTAGGTATGGGGATCGTGCCGAACAAGGGCATCAATTTTTACCATTTCGCAATAGACAATTCCCGGCCGGTATTTACACGACATTTTACGGAAAGGGAGATCTGAACAACCTGCTAGGGGAGCATAAAGGATAGAACTGGGCAGAGTGACGGCGCCCAACTGAAAAGGCTCTTTATTTTTCATCGGAGAAGGCTCAGAAGAAAAATCTCCGATAATCGGAGCACAAAAAAGGCCAATAAAGGGCTAAGATCTAAAATTCCACCCAACGGGGGGATGATCCTACGGAATAGCTGCAAATAGGGATCTGTACAAAAAGCGACAAACTGGACCGGCTTATATGAATACCACGAGGGGATCCACGAAAGGACAATCCGGATGAAAATCAGGAGGGTATAGGTTGCAAATAAGAGGTGTACGGTGGATGCTAAGTAAGCTTTCATACCTATTAGGATACCTCGCCGGCGGTTTTTCGTCATGTTATGAAGAAATTTTAAAAAGTTAATAGTAAATTTTTTAGCTTTCTTACTAAAATTCCCTTTCCTCGATCGAAAAGGGAAAGGCAGGTAAAATGAGTTTTATTTCAGGGATTTCGGTCATGCATATTTTAGGAATTCATGCGGATAAGCCTCACTTCAGGGCTGCCCACATCCGATCTAATCGTCACGGGATCGAAATTCTCAGTCTCAAAGATGTAAAGCAGATTTACATTCCCGATTTTCGGGGGGTAATCGTCTCCGGCCTTGCGGGAAGCGACCTATTAATAAAAAATATGACCCTCAAAATGGGAAATCAGCGCCACCTCCAAGAGGCGCTTCGATTCCAATTGGAGACCACCTCGTACCTCAATCCCGCTGACGTTCTGACCGTTCCGATCTTTCGGTCTAACAAAAATCAATCGACCGAAGTTACCTATTTTACCGCGCTCAAAGAAACTATACGATCCCACTTAGCCCACTGTTCTTCTAATAAAATCGACCCCGACCGTGTAAGTGCTGTGCCCCAAGCCTTAATGAGATATTCTGCTTGGAAATATCCGGAACTTAAACGGTCGTTTCTCATCGACTTAGGCTCCAATGAATGGTCTTGCCTCTGGGTTGAAAACGGGAGAATTAAAAAATCTTTCGCCCTAGCCGGTGGTATTGAAGAACTCTTAGGTGCCCTTTGGGAGGATAGAAAAAAAACCCTCTTGCAAAAAGAGGTAGAGGGGGTGGGCAAACAGATCGATCTGCTGCAACTTAAGCCTCACCTTAACCCCCATTTATCAGAAAAATTGGAAGCCAAACGGAAAGAGATCGCTATGGCCATCTTCTCATTTGCGCGAGAAACAGAGTCTTGCCGCATTATTTTTTCTGGCAGAACCGATTCTTTTGTCCATATACGAGAATACCTCCTACAAAGTTTCAGGGAGACCGTTTCAGAAGAAAAAGAGCTTCCTATGCCCGCCGAAGAGGATAAATATGCCATTTCAATTGGACTTGCCCTAGAAGAGACGGCCAAAGGCGGAGAATCGGTTCAATTTTTACGAGAGGATTTTTTTCCTCGAAAAAACTGGAAAAAAGCAGGTTTAAACTCTCTCCTCTTATTTGCGGCCTCCATTATATGCAGCGGAGCTCTCCTCCTGTGGAGCCAAAATATATATAAACAAAAAAGCGATGAAATTATTTTTTCTCTGGAGCATTTATTAAATCGGTCAGATCCCGATTTGAAAAAAGAGATCCTGATCGGTGGAGCGTCCCCTGCAGAAGTTGTTCAGAGATGGATCAAAGCGATTGAAAAAAGCAATAAAGATGACCTCTATTTCGTAACAGTTCCCAAGGTTGCTGAAGTGATCCATTGGCTCTCTCATCAAGGAACCATCGCCTCTTTTCAACAAATCGGCGACCCCTTCGAATGGAAAGAAATGAGGTACCATTTGGTGAATTATCCCAAAATCGGTAGTGCTTCTGAAAAATATAAAGCCCAAGTA
The DNA here is from genome assembly GCA_003151315.1 of Parachlamydiales bacterium. Lineage (GTDB taxonomy): Bacteria > Chlamydiota > Chlamydiia > Chlamydiales > SM23-39 > SZAS-17. The sequence continues at coordinate 1,812 of PLXF01000073.1, read as the reverse complement.
GAGATCGAATTTTCGGTAAAAAGCCCTATGAATGCGCGCAAATTTCATGAAGCGCTTCTAAAAGGGGATTCGATTGTCGACGAGAACCAAACGATTGGATGGGAAGTATTGCCCCATGGATACAAAGCTACTTTTTTCTTAAAATCGAGGAAATCCCATGCTTCTTGAAAACTTAGGGAAATTTTTTATCTCCCGGATGCGCCCCCCTTTTTTTTTCCTCCTTACCCTGCTGCCTTTGTTTATAACGACCTTCCATATTTTGGGAAAACAGAGAGAGATGAACGATTTGGAAAATCGGTATGAGACGACCCTTCTCAAAGCCCATCATTCCCTAGAAAAACGGCATGAAAAAGAGAGATTTCTGGCCCGCCACTGTGCCTCCGATCCTTATTTTCTTGATCAACATATAGAATCATTCCATCTCCTTCAAGAAGAGGTCGATTGGCTGAAATCTTGTCAAAAACACCCCGCTCTCCCTGATAAAAGATTAATTACTGAGCGCCTGACCCACCTCCTAGAAAAAAACAAAATCTCCTTCATCGAAGAGGAGATTCGCACGGGGAAAGGGTATAAAGAGACAGATGAAAAAATGAGAAAAGGGGTGGAAATGGATGAGTCGGACATAAAAAGGCTCCTTTCTCTTGTCGAAGATCTCCCCATTGGCCCTTTTGCCCCCCTCTCCAAAAGCCCCCAACTCATCATTACCGATTTCCAGATCAGAAAAAAATCAGCCCCTCTGAATCGAGAAACGCATGAAGTTAAGATAAATCTATTGAAACGGGAATTTAATCCATGATCAAAAAATTAATCCTCCTTTCCCTCCTATTAGGGGCCTGTACCCGATCCGCTAGCGAAGATCCCCTTGTTTTAATTCAGATTCAGGATCGGAACGGAGTGTCTGAAACGATTAGTATCCCTGAGCGGCTAGAGGCATTCAATGGAGTGGATTTTCTCACCACCCAACCCTATAAAAAGATCCTGCGCGTCTATAAAAAAGAGGGGAAAAACCATTCGGTCATCACCACATACCACCCCAATGGACTCGTCTGGCAATATTTAGAAGCGCAAGATATGAGAGCTTTTGGTCGTTACCAAGAATGGTTTTCAAATGGTCATTTAAAAATAGAAGCGCACGTTATAGGGGGAACAGCCGATGTTGCATTTGGCTCCCAATCCGATTGGCTTTTTGATGGGATAAGCCAGGTATGGGACGAGCAAGGGTGCTTGATCGCCGAGATCCCCTACACTAATGGCTCTTTAGAAGGGGTAAGTATCCATTACTATCCTAGCGGACAAATCCAAGACACCATCCCTTATCAACATAACCTAATCGAGGGAGATGCCTTCGAATATTTTCCCGATGGGAAAATGAAAGGGAAAACATCCTATAGAAAAGGGATTAAGCAAGGACTCGCCACCGGGTATTGGGATAATGAGAGTCCCAGCCGAATGGAAGATTTTACCGATGGGCGCCTTAATTCAGGCTCCTATTTTACCCTAACAGGAGAGAGGGTCTCCTCTGTAGAAAATGGCTTCGGGCACCAAACCGTATTCGAGGGGCCGGCTCTATATCAACAGATAGAGATCAGAAACGGGAAACAGGAAGGAAAAGTTAAAGTCTACGCTCCAAATGGAGAGTTACGGACCACTTTCCAAATCAAAAATGGGAAAAAGCAAGGAGAAGAGATCGAATACTACGCTCCCTTTGAACTGGAAAACCCGTCTCAGAGTCCTTCGCCCAAAATCTCTCTCTATTGGGATGACAATGCTCTACACGGACTGGTCAAGACCTGGTACAGCAACGGCCTTCTA
>PLXF01000173.1 GCA_003151315.1 Parachlamydiales bacterium | reverse complement strand
TCTTTGCGTTAAATTTTCGTAACCAAACATCCTAAGATGAACAGAATATTTTTCATCTTGCTCATCCTAATTATCCTTTTATTTCTTTACATATTAAAAATTAAATTGAACGGAGGCAAAAGCTTTTTGGATTTTTGAGTCGTCAATTACGTTGGCCCGGTCGTTGATGACAAATAGGACGGGAAAAGCCCCCTTTGCACTGTGATTGACCTTTTCTAACGAGGTTCCCCATGGATATGCGAGAGTCAGCTCGTTGTAAACGATGCTAGCTTCTCCGCCGAGCTTTCCTATGTTATAAGGCTTGAGCTCTAACTCGATGGTTCCCTCTTCGCTGGCAACCGCTTGCAGTGTCTCTTCTAATTCATCCGACTTGTGTTGCAAAGAGACCGTTTCTCCTGGCTGAAAACCAGAGCCGCTTAATAGGAATCTCGTTTTCATAGGATGTGATACAACCACAGATAAATGTTTACCCTCTGCTGATTGCACTTCTAAAGGCATGGGGATAAAGGTCGCGATGGCGCTAGTTTTAGCGCGTTTTGAGGCAATAGCATATTGCACCGGTTTGCCGCTCATCACCCCTTCGGCCGTGATAAAAGGGATCTCATCGGTCTCGTAGGTTCCGTTTTTTCCAAATACTTTCACACGTCCAGTGGAGAGTTCTTCAAACTCAAATTCGGGGCTAATGGTTCCTGTGATTGGGTCGATTAAGGCGAAGATCATCCGTTCTCCGGGAGGAATCATATATCCTTTTAGGACATGGATAGGATGCTCGCCGCTGTAAATGTTTTTCGATTCTAGCGCGAGGGTAAATTCGGAAGAGGGATAATTTAAAGATTCACGAACGATATTTTTCGCTTTGAGCCGATGAAAGGAACCCGTTTGTATAACGAGCTGCTCTTTGATCCGGTCAGACATATTTGCAGTGCATCCAGACCCTACAAGGGCCAGGAGAGTGAGGGGGATAATCTTTTTTAGATAAGTCATAAATTCTCCTTGAGCGGGAGTAACAGCTTATCGAAATGTCCTATATCTTGACTAGAGGAAATCTATACTCCGTCCACTGGAAAGTTGGACAGAGTATATATACTTTGTAGGAAATTGTTATGATCGTTCTCGATAGAAAGCACCATTTGATCGGGGCTACCCTTTTGATTGCTGGAACCAGCATCGGAGTGGGGATGCTCGCTTTGCCCGTTGTTACCGCCGCCGCCGGATTTATCCCTTCATTTTTTATCTATATTCTCGCATGGCTTTTTATGGTAGCAACAGGACTGTTGGTCGTCGAAGCGTGCCTCTGGTGCCCTAAAGACGCTAACTTGATCACAATCTCTCGTAAACTTCTGGGAGAAAAAGGGGCTGCTGGTTGCTGGGTCCTCTACCTATTCCTATTCTACTGCCTCATGGTTGCCCACACGGCGATTGGTGGGCAAGCGATCGATCAACTCCATCTGGGACTTCCCTCCTGGTTTTCCTCTCTTCTATACGTTGTTCTCTTTGCCCCGGCTGTCTATCTCGGTACACGAGCGGTCGATCGGTTCAATAAAGTGTTTATTTCCGGGGTGATCCTCACTTTTTTCCTCTTTATCGGCGTCTCTTTAGGGCGCGTTAACGTCAATTTGCTTACGCACGAAAATTGGTCTTTAGCTTGGACCGCGCTTCCCGTCATTATGACCGCGTTCGGCTACCAAAACCTGATCCCCACTTTAATGACCTATATGGATCGGGACTACAAAAGGGTGCGCAAAGCGATTATCCTCGGCACTAGCATCCCCCTTCTCCTTTACCTAGTTTGGGAATTCACCATTTTAGGAAACGTGCCTCTTCAGGCTCTGTTAGAGGCGGAAAAAGCGGGCCATAATGCGATCATCCCCCTCCAAGCAGCTTTAGGAGAGGGAGCTTTTTTATCGTATGTGGGGCAAGCTTTTGCCTTTTTCGCGATGACCACCTCCTTTATCGGTATGGCTATCGCCTTTTTTGACTTTTGGGCCGACGGCCTGAAATGGCCCAAAAAGGGGATGAAAAGACTGGGACTCTGCGGTCTTGTTTTCGGGATTCCCATCCTCATCGTCTGGATCAATCCGAATATCTTCCTCAAAGCGATCAATCTGGCGGGAGGGCTCGGTGTGGCTATTTTGCTCGGCATCTATCCGGTCCTTTTTGTCTGGGCGGGCCGCTATAAACACCGTTTTGCCCATCAGCACCACTTAGTTAAAGGGGGGAAAATTACCCTATCTGCCCTCTTTCTCTTTGTGCTACTTGTGATCTACTTGAGCTATTTTTAATGGCAAATAGATCGGAGCTCCCCTCACCTAAACAGGTGAAAGGGGAGCTTCCCTTGTTGGCCACCGAAAGGGAGTTCATCGAACTAGCCCGTTCCAAAGCGATGGCGATTGTACAAGGCGAAGAGGATACCCGCGTGGCGATCGTGGGGCCTTGCTCTATCCATGATCCCCAGTCAGCTATCGAATATGCCAGCCGCCTGGCGCACCTCTCCTCCCATTTAAGCGGGTTTCTGTTCCCCATTATGCGATTTTTCGTCGAAAAACCGCGAAGCCGTTTAGGCTGGAAGGGGCTTTTGTACGATCCGTTCCTCGATGAATCGAACGAAATCGGCGAAGGGATCCGTTTATCTCGGAAATTATTAAGGCAATTGGCTCAAATGAAGATTCCTTGCGCCGCTGAGTTCGTCGACCCTCTTCTAGCCCCCTATTTTGACGATCTCCTTGTTTGGGGAGTAATCGGCGCCCGCACCTCAGCCTCTCAATCCCACCGCCAATTAGCCTCCTCGCTCCCCTTTCCTGTCGGTTTTAAAAACTCGATTCATGGACAAATCGATGTGGCCATCGACGGCGCTCTAAGTGCTCAAGCTCCCCATACCCATGTGGGGATCGATGAAGAGGGAAAAATCGGAAAGATCACTACCCAAGGCAACCCTTTCACCCACATAATTCTGCGCGGGTCAACCTCAGAGACAAATTTTACCTCCGAATACATTTCTCAAATAGAAGAGACTCTGCGAGAAGAGCAGATCACCCTCCTCATCGACTGTAGTCACGGAAATTGCGGCCGAAAAGCAGAGCTACAAAAAATCTCTTTCGAATCGGCTCTGACGCAAATGGCCCAAGGAAACAGTATAATTCGAGGCCTATTACCTGNNTACTAGAAAGCCACCTCCATTCGGGCAGCCAGCCCCTCCCGAAAAACCCCTCCACCTTAGCGTATGGCGTTTCTATCACCGATCCCTGTCTTAGCTGGGAAGAAACGGCTGAGCTCCTTATCTGGGGAGATCAGCTCTTAGAAAGTTCAATTAGCTCTGTCCAAAAGTGGTGATCCCAGGTCTCTATCACCTCATCCTCCTCATTGATTACCTCAATTCGATAAGTAAGGATCCTCCGCTCTATGCAATCGCCGCTAGGAAAGTAATAGGCCGCATATCCCCACTTTTGTTCGATCGGCTGGTAAAACATCTCTTCCGAATTATCCCAAAGGCGGACAGTGGTGACCAAGGTGAGTTTTTCATCAAAGAGATTTTGCGGAAACTTCCAGCCCACTAATAGGCGCTGTCCATTGGGAGGATTATCTTGGCGCGGATCGGGCGTTTTGATTTTGGAGCTGGCCAAAAACTCCGCATCCACCCACTCCTGCTGCACATAGAGGTGGTTTTTGTAGCAGCCAGAGAGTAAACAGATCCCCGCAATAATCTTGAAACTACGGCTTAAAAAAGGTATTCTTATACGCATGTCTACTCCCGTTAGCGTTGCCGTTGTTGTCTTTTCTACCGATCGCTCCCAGGTGCTTCTTATCCAAAGAAGAGATGTCCCCGTTTGGGTATTACCCGGAGGGGGAATCGAAGTAGGAGAGAGTCCCGCAAAGGCGGCTTGCAGAGAAATTTTGGAAGAAACCGGATTTACTGTCAAAATCGATCGGCTAGTAGGCGACTATTCCCCTCTAAATAAATTGGCAAAACAGACCCAACTATTTGGGGGCTCCATCTTAGAGGGTTCCCCTCAGATCAATGAAGAGTGTAAAGGGGTCCAATTTTTTCCGCTAACTCACCTCNNCCCGCCCTACCGAGAATGGATCCAAGATGGGCTAACCATTCAGCCCCCCCTCTCCAAAGCCTTGACAAGCGTCAATTACCTCACCTTTGCGTGGTACCTACTCTCCCATCCCCTTCTTACGCTCCGCTTTCTCTTGGCCCGGCTGGGAATACCGATCAATACGTAAGAGATTGTCTTAATTCGGAAACGATTAGATGCTCATTATCTAAAAACCAGGCAACCCCTGGGCAAGTGGAAAAGCGGGCCTTTCTCCAATACAAAGGAGATTCTCTTTTGTCAGGCGCGGCAAAGAGGAATGGAGATAATATAGTGATTTAAAATTCTAT
>PLXF01000099.1 GCA_003151315.1 Parachlamydiales bacterium | reverse complement strand
CCGAATTTTGGATGATCGAGCCCGAAATGGCTTTTGCCGACCTAAAAGCCGATATGGAATGCGCGCAGAGCTACCTCAAATTCTGCGTCCATTACGTCCTCGAGCATTGTGTAGAAGATCTCGAATTTTTCGATAAATTCATCGAAAATGGCCTTCTCGAAAGGCTTCGTCATGTCGCCGAGAGTCCCTTTGCCCACCTCACCTATACAGAGGCAGTGGGGATTTTAATCAACGCGCCGAAAAAGTTTGAGTTCCCCGTCCAGTGGGGCACCGATCTCCAATCGGAACACGAGCGATTTTTAGCCGAAGAATTTTGCAAAAAGCCGGTCATCATCACCGACTACCCCGCTACGATCAAAGCCTTCTACATGCGCGCCAACGACGACGGAAAAACGGTCGCTGCGATGGATATCCTCGTCCCCAAAATCGGCGAGATCATCGGCGGCGCGCAAAGAGAAGAGCGCCTTGACCGTCTGGAGAAAAAGCTAGAACAGCATAAACTACCCAAAGAAGATTACTGGTGGTACTTAGAGTTACGAGAATTCGGTTCGGTGCCCCATTCCGGTTTTGGTCTCGGGTTCGAGCGGCTCGTCCTCTTCATCACCGGAATGGAAAATATCCGCGACGTGATCTNNCCCCTTCCCCCGCTACCCCGGCCACGCCGATTTTTAATAAGAGATCGTAAAAGAATAAGAGCTTTCACGGTGGAATTCGCGATTTTCTAGAGAGGAAAGTACTTAAAATGCTCTCTGTGTGCTCAGAGAAAAACTGGATGAGTGAACACTACTCAATGACAATTCCTGCAAAATGGCAGGATAAGCAAAATTAATAGTAACCATTCAGATAGGGGCACCTAGTGTAATTCATTAAACCACAGAGCTCACAGAGAGCTAGAGAGGCCGCGAAACNNCGCGGCAAAAAATGCTTAATTCCTTTGTTTTTAGCGTTTTTCAGCCTTCTCTGTGTCCTCCGCGCTCTCTGTGGTTCAAGAATTTACGTTTAACCTAGGGGTGTCTGAATAGTTACGATTAATATTATTTTTATCTTGCCGCTTTGCGATCTTACTTATGAAAGACATAGAGAACGGGTTAAAGACACATACCCCGATTTGTCTCGGTAAATGCGTGCTAATTTTATTGCGTAATCGTTCACGAACCTCTCCGATTCGCCGCAGTGGGAACTTTGCTGCGATCGGGTCTCTTGAATGATCTGGTCTATCTGCTCAATATTGTATAACTGCGAGCTCCCCCCTATTCGGGGGTCCACATTGCGGGGGACGCTTAAATCAAAAAGAAGGCGCGGGGACAAAGAGGGCTCTTCAATGAGATAACAGCCTGCCTTACTTGCACAGATAACGATAGGAAAACGGGCCCACTGACGTAAAATGGAGCGGTCGACTATCTCGCAAGGGGGATGGCTCACAGTAGAGGCGTCTTTCGTGCAAATCGTGACCCACAGCCCTTTTTGTATGAAAAACGTAGCGAGTCCCCTGTTAATTTCCGAATACCCAACTAACAAAATTGGTTTGTTTGCAAGCTGCCCCTTACCCCAGAATTCTTCTGCTATTTTCCAAATCGTCCCTTGCAAGGTCGTCACCCCTCTTGCGAGTGGAAACGCGCTGCGGACCGATTTTCCCACTTTAAGCGCCTTTTGAAAGGCAAAATGGAGACATGAGGGCAAGCGGGATAGGGACGCCGATTGGGTATACGCTACCTTCACTTGCCGCTGGATTTCAGTCTCCGCAATAATCGCGCTATCGAGGCCTGACGAAACGCGGCAGAGATGGGCAAAACAATCGATCCCAAAATAGGTGTACAGGTGAGGCTCAAATGGCTCATCTAATTGAATGCGGAGCAGTTTCAATAAATCACTGTGGATCGAAGGGAGATCTTCTCCCGAAAAATAGATTTCAGTCCGATTGCAGGTCGATAAAAGAACCGTAGGATAGGCAAAAAAAATCCCCTTTTCGCCCGACAAAGCCTCTGCCCCTCGCGAGATGGCCTCGCGCAGCGCCAACGCCGCTGTTTTATGGTTGATCCCCAAAACGCCAATGCGCAACACACAAGAATCGCTCCCAACGAGCTGTAACATGCGATAGACCTTTGTAAAAAAAGCCCATCGTAGCTACCGAGGCACTATTTGCAAAATAATATCGAGATCAAACCCTTTCTGCTGCAGAGCGCGAATAATTTTAGGCCGCTCCTTTTTTTTCAGTTTTTGAACTAAACGGCCTGCACACTCCTTTTGCCGTTCCGGCGTGTACCACTGCTTCACTCCCTGCGCGCTCAATCCCTGCGCTTTTAATTTTCCTTCAATGTAGCGGGGGCCGTATCCTTTGCGAAACTCTTTCTCGATTGCTTTCGCTTCATATACCCCTTCTTGGATATAGCCGAGCCTTTTCGCCTCTTCTAACGCTTCTTGACTCACCGATTTGCTATACCCCGCTTCTTTTAATTTCCGCGCTAACAGCACCTCTGGGTAATCTCGAAGACCTAATAGATAGTACACCTTATTACGAGCCCCTTTTCTCTCCGTATCGGCGGCCCATCTTAAGAAGATTTCAAGAGACTCAAATCGCTTCGGTAGAGGAAATTTTTTTCCTAAAAAAGGAAGGCGTATTTCCTGAATAACCACATCTCCTTCCAAAACCTCGAAAAGCTCCGCCTCAAAGAGAGAGCGGCGTATAGAAATATCCATGACCATCCTGGCAAGAAATAATTATAATTATATAAAAATCATAAATAAATTGAAAAAAGAATCACCTATTCTTTAAAATGAAATTGTACTCTCAAAGAGGAATCCATGCCATCCGTCCCTCCCACCTCAGGTTCATCGGGCTTTCAATATGACCCTGTAGATCCCACCGCTAAAAGCACAAGCTGGGACACGAGACCTTTCACCTGGAATGGGATGCACTTCGATTCAGACCAAGCCAAGAAATTTTGGACTAATATAGTCAACATGATGAATACGCAGATCTCCAAAGATTTGGCCAAGGCGAAGAAAGCCTCCGAAAGGCTGAAAAAGACGGCGATTGGCGAAGATCCTGACGAATAATTCCTTGCTAAGATTCGGTAGAGCCCCTAAACTTGGGGGCGATTTGTAAGGATCCTATGTTTGCCGGTACACAAGAGCCTGACCTGATCCTCATCTCCCCTGAAGAGGCCGGTTTTCGCATCGATAAGCTTCTCGCCGCCCGTTTTCCCGGCTATTCTCGAACCTATTTTCAGAATCTCATTGATACCAATTCGGTTCTTCTCAATGGACAGCCCGTAAAAAAACGGGAAATCCCCCAAGTGGGAGATGAAGTTGAGGTCTGCTTTCAACTCACCCCAGAGCTGAAACTCGACCCTGAGCCTATGGATCTAGAGATCCTTTATGAAGATGAGCACCTAATCGCGATCAATAAGCCAGCGGGCCTAGTGGTCCACCCGGCTCCCGGACATTGGACCGGAACGTTCGTCAATGCTCTTTTAGCCCATTGCCAAAACCTAGCCCCAGGCGACGATCCCTTACGACCCGGAATTGTGCATCGCCTTGATAAAGACACATCGGGCGTGCTCATCGCCGCAAAAACGAGAGAGACGCACCAAAAATTAATTGAGATGTTCTCTTCGAGAAAGATGGAAAAGCAATACTTGGCCATCTGCTGCGGCCGACCTCCTAATGGTCCGGTTAACGCCCCTATTGGCCGCCATCCCGTCAACCGAAAAGAGATGACCGTAACGCCCGAAGGGAAAGAGTCGATCTCCCATATTCAGGTAGCCGCCTTTAACGAGCAATTAAGCCTAACCCTTATCCGTCCCCTCACAGGCCGCACCCACCAAATTCGGGTCCACCTCAAATATTTAGGGCATCCCGTTCTCGGCGACCAGACCTACGGCAATAGCCGGCTTAACCAATCTCTTGCTCCGCAACGGCAACTGCTTCACGCCTATCGCCTCTCCTTTATCCATCCTATCACAGGGCAGCCCCTACACCTTTATGCCCCGATTCCTGATGATATGAAGGTGTGGATGAAATCTCTCTGCGGCCCCACCCTATGCGAACCCGCATTAAGCGCCCTTAGAGTCTGAATATAGCTCAAACGCTCCGTAAAAACCGATTCCTGAAGCGGGAACGGTGTATAAAAACAGCCTCGCTGTTGTAAAATTATTTACCAACTCGTACAATTGTAAAAGTACTTTCAAATGACCTATACCAATTGAGGAATGCACCATGAAAGAATTTGTTGAATACATCGTAAAGAACCTCGTTGATAATCCCGATCAAGTCCGGATTAATGAAATCGGCGGCACCCACACCCTGATTATCGAACTTGCTGTTGAAAAATCCGATATCGGAAAAATCATTGGTAAAAAAGGGAAAACGATCAATGCCATCCGCACCCTGCTGATGTCGGTCGCTAGCCGCAACGGCATCCGCGTTAACCTCGAGATCATCGAAGAAGACAAAGAGTAATTTTTTCCTTGTCTCCAGAGGGCGGCGTCCTCGCCGCCCTGCATTTCAGACAACCCTAAGACGCCATTCAAACGCTTCTGAATTTTCGACGAGCGATCGTTTGAAAATGGACCGTCATGATGGCTCCCAAAACCGATTCCTGAATCACGAACGGTATAAGTTGGGTAAAAAGGGAGAGACCATCGCCTTGCGGGAGTTAAGAGAGCCTGCATTGTAGGTGAGTACCGCGATCGGAAGATCTACCGAAGAGCTTTTCCGCTTCTTATGAGGAGCGGGAGAAAAGCTGTCTTGGAAGATCAAAGAGAGCTCTTCCGCGTTTGGCCCTAAAAATTCGACGGCCACTGGGTTGTTTTTCAGTCCTGAAGAGTGCTTGAAATTACCCAAAAATTGCATGAGGTGCTCTACCGCGGTTTCATCCCCGCTAGACCAAATCCACATCTCATCTTTGTGTTCGTACTGCCCTTCAGAACCTTTATACACCTCTTCAGCGCTTACGACCGTGCTGATCATATGGATATGCAGATCTATTTCTGGCTTTTCTTGATGCACTTTTTGCGCCTTTTTTAACCAAGCGAGACGAATCGCTTCTACATGTTTGACGAAAAAGGGGACATTATTAACAAATAGCTTTGTTTGACCGATGCGGCAGCAGCCATTTTGCTCTTTTGTATCGTCAAAGAGATTGGATGGTTCGCCTCGGAAGCACAACTCCACATTGCTTTCCACTTCGAACTCTCTTTGTTCATAAACGCGTCGATAGAGCGAATACATCTCTTCGTTTTGTAAGATCCGGTTCGCCCCTTTTTTGGGGAAAGTTTGGTCGCGGGGCAAATCCTCGAGCGAGATGACCTCTACCTCTTTTTGCTCCGCAATCGATTTGAGACGATTCAACAATTCAACGACAATTTCAATATCAAAAGAGGAGACCTTACTTAAGAGGTCTGTATCGTCCAAAATACCGTACAGGAAGTGGAGATACTCTAGATATTCCCTCCCTGGATGGACAAAATAAGGACCCTTCATTTGGGCTGCTTGCCGCTTTTGTAAAAGGCGCATCAAAAGACGGCGACTTTCTGAAGAAGAGTTTTTTTGCGCGAGGGAAATTTGGGCGTCGATCCCCTCTTCGGTTTGTCCGAGGAGAGAATACCGGTCGTTAATGGCGAACGAGCGCTCTGCTACA
>PLXF01000085.1 GCA_003151315.1 Parachlamydiales bacterium | reverse complement strand
CTGAGCCGCATCGACATAAGGGGCTTGTGAGTTCGACAATAGATCGGGATGGACGACGCCCATCACACCAAAACTATTGAGCAGATAGATCCCCACCACAATCACAGTCCCTAAGACAACCGCTTTAGGAATCACCTTTGTCGGGTTATCGATAATCCCCGCTGTCACAGTAGCTGTTTCTATCCCGACAAACCCCCAAAAAGTCATTGAGGTCGCGGTATTCAAAGTCGCTCCTATGTCCAGATTTTTAGGATTGAGAGGGAAAAAATAGTCCGCTTTAAGAAAAAACAGGGCAACAAAAGGGATAATGATTAGCGGAATGCATTTGAGAATCGTCAGAAAAAACTCGACCGATCCTGAGAAAGCCGTGCTGCGGATATTGATCAAAGTGACCGATATAGCGATCGACATTTCCAAAGCGAGCATCATCCAAGGATCCAATTGCCCGAGCAAGGGAGACAAATAGCCAACAGCCGCGACAATCACCGCAATGCTGCTGACCCAGGAGACGAGCCAATAAGTCCAGGCGGTATAAAAGGCCGCCTTGCGACCGAACGCCTTTTCCACATAGACATGAGGCCCTCCCCCCTTCGAGGTTCTCATACTCAATTGGGCGAAAACGAGCGCCAATAAAATAGCACCAGATCCCGGCCACAACCAGCCAAAAAGGCTAATCGGACCGAGCGCCGCTAATGTCGCCGGCAGCAAAAAGACACCGGAACCGACCTGACTCCCCACAACGAGGGAGACTAAAGACTTGAAAGTTAGTTTTTTAGCCATGATTTCTTTCCCAAGGAGAATAGTATATCGATTTAGCTCTATCGATAGCAATCGTGTTTTTTGAAAAAAATTTTTTAATTCAAATTGTNNTTATTTACTTTAATACATGAACTTGTTATGACAATAACATTTCCGCTGCAACCTAAGGTCTTGGATCGTACACTTTTCCATCTTAGGATAAATAACTTACGATTCATTAACCCGTCCTCCACTTCATATAATTTAATACATAACATTCTATAAATTGATAACAATCATTGAATTGCTTATAATAATAGTCATTACAAAAGAACTAAAAAACTAAGGTGAATGTAATGATTGATAGCACTCTCAGACGCCCCATATTAGATCAGATTTTTGAAGCCCGCCCTCATTTGCAATTAAATTATTACTCACACGACAGCAAAGGGATCAAAAAAATCTGCGCCTTTGTCCTCGACTATTTTGTCCTACTGATCCCCCGATTAATCATAATCGCCACTCTTTTCACATGGGACAAGATCCGCAACTGCTGCTGCCAAGTTAGGCCTACAGACGGCACGGAAGAGCTCGCTGATCCAGGAGAAATTGAAGAACTGAATGAAGACGTCGCCAAGGAACTTGGCTTAAGTCCGGTTCCAGCGGACATCACGGAAGAGTTCGCCGATCCAGGAGAAATTGAAGGACTGAATGAAGACGTCGCCAAGAGACTTGGCTTAAATCCAGTTCCAGCCGTTCAAAGCTATTCGTTCCCCCACATCGACAGGATAGAGCTTTTATTCCCAAAAGCAAAACACGATGTTCTCAAACAAATCCTAGCAATTCCTCTCGACCAAGCCCCTGAGGTAGTTTCCCGCGACGGCAATGTTGTCGAATACGCATACACATCGAAAGGCCGGAGCCATCGATTGAGTTTCTCGTTCGATAATGAGGGTAACCCGACCTCTATCACCATAAACGATCCTAAGGTGTTTGTTCCACTCCTCAAACTTCGGTTCAGCGCCGCTGTTCCCCTCATGGGACCCGTTCTGGTTGACAACCTCCCCAATAATCCGCTAGAACTAACGCTCACACTTCTACCGACAGAACCTAAAGATTCCGTATCTTTTAGTATTAAATATGCACAAGAAAGAACCGGCAATGTTACAGAAACTTTTTGGAGGATTAAAGCTAAAGCATCCTTAAAAACGACGACTGTGATTAAAGGAAAGATCTTACCCTCTTCGATTCATTTTATAGACGGGTCATTTACCGCCTCCACAACGAGTGGAATAGATAAACTATCAAAGTTCTTGGTAAATGGAATCAAAAACATATCATCTGCCGAGATAACAGAGCTCTCTTTTAAAGCCGAAAAAGAAAATGTATATTTGACATTTTCAGGTGTACTGATCTCTAAGAATGATGCAATGGCAAAGATTCCATTCGCCCCATATACAATCACTTGGTTTTATAATACATCAAATGATTGGATACCTGTTTTAAAAAAATTCAAATGGAACCATTCAAATCTTTCAGTTGTACCAAGAAATCAAAGCAGTGCCGCGCCCTCACCACACGTTCCTGCTGCAACGCCCTTGCCAGAGAAAGCTCTCCCATCTAGTACACCTAGCGTCGCAATCTCTTCATCCAATAGCGCATTATCTGTTCCCGCAGATAGAGAGTCTTTATCTCATATAGTTGCGCCATCGAGTCAGAGCAGTGCCGCAACCCCAGAGCCTGCTCCTGCTGCAACGCCTGTGCCAGAGAAAGCGGCAAGAATGGCTCCGCCCGCAAACAAACAGGGTGTGGCTCCGAGTCTGCTGAAGTATGGCTTTGTTCTTACCATTCTGCGTAAACTAGAAAAACCTCCTTCTGAGGCTGACATCCCAGCTATAGCGTCAGAAATAGCGACGGATCCTGCATGTGTTTTAAAGAGAAACGTTGTGCTTGCACTATATGAAAAATACAAATCTTCTCAGTTTTAATGCGTAAATATCCACATATACCGCTCGTGATGATGGGAATTGGCTTTTGAGTCACGAGAGTTATAAGTTAATTCTTCAACCAACTTATGGAATTGCTTATAAAATTCCCCCAGCCCGCAAAATTNNATTCATGAGTCCCCTATCTTCTTGGATCGAAGGATCGCAGTAAATAGTGATCTCTTCTATGTGAAGGCGGTCAGCTTCTCTTAAGGCAGAGTAAAAATTTCTTCGGTTAAATATCTGAGCGGAAGGCAAGGGCACCGATGAGAGCACATATCCATTAGGCGGTACCTCCTCTATTTTCAGGGCAATTTTTACTCGAGCTTTAGGTGCATAATGGCGATGCCTCATCCCGGGCGATTGGAGGCAGTCATCGGGCGACGCAACGGCAAGCTTTGCATTAAGTACCGTTTCGAGAGCCTCTTGGGTAATCGAGCCGGGACGCAACAAGACGGGCTGTGCGTGAATCAGACTCACAACCGTCGATTCGATCCCAATCTGACATTCTCCCCCATCTAGCACTAGTACCTGTCCACCAAAATCTTCCCGAACATCAGAGGCCTTTGTAGGGCTAGGTCGGCCTGAAAGATTGGCTGAAGGGGCGACTAAAGGCTGGCCCACGGCTTCTATAAGCCGCAAGGCTAATGGATGGGAGGGCATTCGTACGGCAATTGTGGGCTGACCCGCAGAAACGATAGCAGGCACTTCGGGACGTCTCTTTAAAACAAAAGTTAACGGTCCCGGCCAAAAATGGGAAGCCAGTTGGAAAANNTCAAAGGCGAGCCTCTCCACCTCTTCCAATCGACATATGTGGACAATGAGAGGATTGTCAGCCGGTCTATTTTTCAAAGCAAAAATCTTACCTACAGCCATCTCATCAAAAACAGGGGCACCCAAGCCGTAAACGGTTTCTGTAGGAAAAGCAACCGGCTGTCCCGATTGTAAAAGGGTGACAGCTTGTTGAAACGGAAATTCTTTCGTTTGCATCGACATAAGATATCAAAATATTTCAATTTAATACAATCTTAACTTACCAGAATGGTGTTTCAAAAAAACAGCTTATGAGTTAAACATGGATACTCAAACATTTTTGTATGCGGTTTATGATCGAACAGCTTGAAGACTATGGGTATCAATGGATTAGGTCGAGCCACCGCTCGATTCCTGAGCAGCTAGTGGGGCTGGGGATTTACCTTATCATGAGCTTCGGGTTCTACCTTCTACACGGCTGGTTCATCGCCTTTTCAACGGGAAGCCTCTGGGTTGCGAAATCGATCCCTTTTTTACCCGAAGGAAATGGACTCGCCTCTCCCCTCATGACCCTCTATTTTATTTTTTTGAGTCTCTCAATGTGGGTTCTATGGAGGCGAACTTCCCTAAAACGGCTAAAATTAGAGCTGTCCCTTTTCCTATCGCTTTTATCGTTGATGGCTCTGTGGAGTTTTAGCTTTTTTGTTCTCCAAGAATCACTCCTAGGACTTGTGTCGGTCCTTTTAGCGAGCTGCACCATCGTATTAACTGCGATCCTCTTTTGGAAAAAGGAACGGCTCGCGAGCCTTCTCTTATCGATCCCCTTTTTTTGGGTTTTCTATCTCTCTAGTTTAACCATGTATGTATGCACCAAGGCCGCCTCATGAAAAAAAGAGTTCCTCTCGCCGTACTGACTTACGGCATTTGTTTAGTCGCTTTAGGCTGGATCGGTTTTCAAAGTGGAAGCCGCGCCTCACTCTATTCTGGAAGCGGAACGGGACTTGTAGTTGTCCTATCTTCGATGGCCATGTTTGCCAACAAAANNCGGTTCCTATGTAGCTCTCGCAAGCTCAGCTCTACTAACAGCGGTCTTCGCCGCCCGCTTCGCCGCAACAACAAAACCGCTCTTAGCCACTATGTGCTTAGTATCGATCGGGATGTTTTTCTATGTTTTGGCCGAAGTGAGAAAAAAAGAAAGGCTCGTTTAACGATCGAAAAATCGTTCGAAAAAGGTTAAACCTTGGTTACGAAAATGTAACGCAAAGA
>PLXF01000103.1 GCA_003151315.1 Parachlamydiales bacterium | reverse complement strand
TAACTATCATTAAAGTCACTCATTTAGATGGTACTCCTCTTGCTGTTCTCTTCAATTATCCAGTACATCCCACTGTATTGAAGAGTCAGAACCGTCTTTTTTCATCTGATTTTGTTGGCTACGCAAGAAACTATCTTCAATCTTCTCTTGGGTCTAATGTTTGCCCCATCTATTTTAACGGAGCCCAAGGAGACATTATCCCTGTTGTTTTTAATGAGAGCGATCGATTTGATGCATGTGACAATTTGGGTAAATCGTTAGCAGAAGCCGTGGAAAAGATTTGGGATGAAACAACAACAGATGACACTCTACAAATTGATACTAAAAAAGAATTATACGCTTTCAAACCTCAGGCGACTCCATTTGGGCTTGGTTTACCTGTTGATGATTATAAAAGTGAAATGAATTTGATTGTTTTCAACAAAATGCATGCTTTTATTACGATACCAGGTGAATTAAGTTGTCTCTATGATAAGCGCTTGAAAGATGCGGGCAATAGGTTAGGTTTTTCTCATGTGTCCGTTTTTGGACTGACAAATGATGCTCATGGTTACATTATCTTGCCTGAATCTTGGCAACATAAGACATTTGAATCAGGACTCTCTTTTGGGGGAGAAAATTATGGAGAAATAACAGAGAAAAGAGCAGAAACTCTTCTTAACACTTTTCGCCCTCAACTGGACACAGTATATCTTTGGAATCGAGGATTGTCTGAAGATGCAGAATCTCAAGAAAGGCGGTTTCAGCTTTTGTGAGAATAGAACCTTTGAGCTTGATCATGCAAATTGCGTATTGAATGGGCTTAAGATCTAGTTTGACCTCAAGAAGATTAGCCTCCTTAGAAGCCATAAATTCGGGGAGATATCCAACTCCATAGCCTTTCTGGACAAAACTCAACACCAGAGTCCATGCAGAAAGAGCGTCTCGTATAGCTAGATCTTGCCCGTATCGTTCTTTGTGCCGTTCTCTTAACTCTTTGACCTCATAATTTTCTAGGTGATCGACGAGGACTCCCTTGGAGTCCTCATTCTTAGTATAGAGGCGAAAACACNNACGAAGCGCTTCATGAATAAAACTTAAGCTTCCCCGATGAAATTTGATCCCTACTTTAGGATAGCGTTCTTTCATCAGAAGATATGGGGAGGGGAGAAAGGACTGGGCTAAAGCATTCGTAAGAGCAAATTTCAGCCTTCCAGACACTTCTCCTTTTAATTCCAAGAGCTTGTCTTTTAGTCCCTCTACAGCAGAAAACAGCCGTTTTGCTTCGTTAAAAACAATTATACCTTCTTCGGTCAGCCTGAATTTCTGCTTTTGGTGAGTCGTCAGTTTGACCTGCAAAGTTGATTCGAGTTTTGCAACTCCCTGACTAATCGCCGATTGCGACACAAAATTTTCTCTTGCTGCTGCGGATACGCTTCCATGGAGGCCTGCATCATAAAAGTACTGAAGATAGGTAAGATTCATGTCTGGTGCGCTTGTAAGTTTTGCTTATAAAGAATTTAATTCTTTTAAGGTTTAATGATATTCAAGGATCGAAGAAAATTCAAGATATATTAACAATTCCTTAAGGAGACGCTCATGAATCCAATTCCTCAAAGCAGTCAAGCGATGCCTAGATTACTTTTGAATTTTGATTTGAATGGAACTTTGATCTTAAAAGATACAAGCAAGCAAGTAAATGATGAATATATGTTAATTTCCGCTCTAGCTGAAACCACGTTTGCTAGCTGGAATGGAAAGCAATCCATGTCCTTTAAACAATATATTTATACAGAAATTCTTCCTGGCGATAAGAGCAATCCCCAGCTAAAACAGGAACGGCAAAAAGTGATTGGGAAGTTTGTCGAGTGGTTAAAAAAACTTAACCATCCTGCTTTAGAATCGGTGGAAACAACCTATCGCACAATCAAAGAAAAATTCACAGATCCGGAAACGGGAAAAATAAATTTTACGATTTTCCCATCATTTTATGTGATGATGAACAGGCTTCGCGAAAACAACATCCCATTTACCATTATCTTAAGAACTTTTGGCGGTGATTTAGCTGAAGTGATGAAAGAGATAGAGGAACACCCTTGCGGGGTAGAATTTTCTCATCAGGCTAAATTCAATGGGTCGAAACTCATTATTGACGGAAAGAGAACGGTAGAAAAAACAACAGAAATTTTTGATCTAATTTTAAATTCAGAGAAACATTTCGCGATTCAGGATGATTGGTTCTATTGGAACCAAAATCAAGAGCAAGGGCAATATGGTAAACCCTTTTTGTATGATCTTTCAGGAATCTCTGGAAGGGTGAGAAATCTTTCTCTGTTTTTCGATGATAACATTACTGGTGACGAACGTCTGGATATCGTAAATCCCTGCGAAATTACAGGTCAAAAGATTCCAACAAAAGTCTTGTGCGATCGATTCATTTTTCCAGTGAATACAATGGACGCGATGCTAGATGACAACTACTTCATCAACCATGTGATGAACGCGCTGCAGGTAGCATCCGATCGTTTGGAACCAGTGTTCCAATAGTTTTAGACAAGTGGACTATTCTTTTTGGATGCAGGTTATAGAGGCCCCGTTTGTCTAGACAAACGGGGCCATTATAGTGTTCCACCGTATTGTTAAGAACGGAAGAGAAAAAAATGATGAGGCTTCATTTTGGCGATTAAGTCAAAGGCGTAGCTGCCAAGTTTGAGCGATGACTTGGACTAAGGTTCCATCGCTCAAAATTATAAATTACTCTTTAGAGCTAGAGGCTTTTTTAGGACCTCAAGGGAGTATATAAGACATCCGTCTTCTCGTGCTAACTCTTCGATAATATGAAAGGAAGCGCTCACCTGTTTATGCCACCATTCTTTTGGTTTTAAGGTCAAATGGAGGTCGTCTCCAATTTCTGAGCCAAACCGATCTTTGCGAAGATCGATACTGAATAGACCCCCTCTCTTCATCTTTTGCGCCATCCCTTGTAGAGCGGCTCCGATTTTCTCCTCAGGCAAATGTTCCAATACGTCGAAACACACGATCCAATCTGCGCTGGGTAGCTGTTCCGGCAAGTTCCAAAGGCAGGCTTCCCAAAAAAAGGCCTTCCTGGAAGCGGTTAATAAAAAGATCTCAGGATCTAAGCAGGGCTTAGCAAAATCGACCAGATCGACTTGAAGGCCTTTAGATAGGAAGGGGAGGGTCGATCTTCCGGTGCCGCATCCGAAATCGATGATCCGTTGTCCGGGCTGGATCTGTGTGTGAAAATAAGATAAAAAAGCCGGAGCTAACAGATCGGCCGCACTTGCTTCTCTATATTCTGGAATAGAGCTCCACAGCAGAGTGTATTTTTCCTTTTCACTTAAGTAGACTTTGTCAACTTGCGGCATTTTTTCCTTATAATGAGACAGAGGCGTATGTTGGAAAATTTTAGACGAACGCTCACGGTTTTTCTAGGCAAAAGTACTGATTATACCGTTCGTGATTCAAATATTGGTATAGGTGCGGGAAATGATGGATGATGAACTGGTCGAGGTGCGATTCCTCGTTCCCCAAATCCAAGTTGAGCTCAAGTATGCAACGGCAGATAATTTCACAGGAGAAGTTGTATATAATTTTCAGGAGTGCTTTTTACGTAAAGAGGTGCTCTTGCGGTTACAAAATGTTCAAGCTGAATTGGAGATAATTGGCCTTGGGTTGAAAATTTGGGACGGGTTTCGGCCTATTGCTGCGCAATGGAAGTTTTGGGAATTGGTGCCCGATGAGCGGTATGTAAGTGATCCCAGCAAGGGAGGAAGGCACACAAGAGGCACTGCGGTGGATTTGACGCTAGTTACGCAAGAGGGTCGAGAGTTACCCATGCCTTCTGCTTTTGATGACTTCAGTGAAAAAGCTCATAGAAATTTTAGAGGAGCGACACCCGAAGAGACCGCCAATCGAGAGCTTTTACAAACAGTCATGGAAAAACATGGCTTTATAGGGCTGCCCACGGAATGGTGGCATTTCGATATAGAGGGATGGGAAATTTATTCTCCTCTATAAATTAGCTGACCTTTGAAAACTAAGCCTTTAAGGACTTAAGCTACCGATTCATGAACGATTCTAGCAATCGTTTTCAGTGTAGGATTCCTACGGCGTTCAGTTAAAACCTAACTGACTCACTTCGGTAGGTACTTTCGACCCGCTTGGAATTATTCGAGCCTTTCGCCAGGCACTCATGTCGAGAGTATAGCCTGTGGGAACTTGCTTTACGAAATTGCGATATCCTCGCGCATCGACATGGAGGGCATTTTGACATATGCGAGATTTAAAGAAAAGAGTCATGCTACCCCCGCCCTGAACGACGGAGTTTGCGCGTGTCCACCGGATCAAAAAAGGAAATCGCTAAGTTTTTCCGAAATTCTCGGGAGCCTAGTCATTCTTAAGATTTTTAATTTTTTCTTGATCTTTTCCTTATGAAAAAGCGATGATTGTGCCCTAACATCTTGAGGCTTTATGACGTCTTCATTCGAAATATCACCTTATGTTTCCATTTTGCACGAAGAACTGTACTGTGCAATCGGTGGGCCCTTTCACCCAGTTCACGCCGATCATTATGATCGATATCCACAATCAAAAATACATGAAAGTGGCCGTTATCTCGAACTGTGGATGTCGAGGAATTTAGATAATCGGACAAGCTCTCTAGATAATTGCTTTGAACTGGCCATTCAAGGATGGGTTGAGAAAAAGATAAAAGAGTTGCGTTATTGCAAGGAAGTCTGCTCACGATTAATGAAAATTGTAGTAGATAGCCCTCCTAATCTAGCGCATTCTCATCTGAATTTCATCGCTGATGACATAAATAACCGTAGCCAGCCGCCTATTTTTGAAGAGGATGATGAAGATAGCGATCTTATTCTTGTCGATGATGGGACCGATAGACAAATTGCGATTTTAAATGAATGGCATCAAAATCCGAATCGAGTCCTTGAAGCGCTTCCTCGAATTAAAGCTGCTTTTGACTATCTAAAAAATAAAAAAAATTACTGAATTGCTACTCGCGTGCAATGGATGGAAATTGGGAGATGCCTTCGATTTTGAGCCGTTTTAGGCGTGAAGTATGCCCGCTGAGGATTTCGATTTGCGATTTGGCAATGCCTAAAATGTCGGCGAGAAACTCGATCAGTTCTTCATTCACACGCCCCTTTTCTGGAACGCCGCGGATGCGTACGCGCAAAACCCCCTCTTGATAACCGATTAATTGGTTTTTAGAGGCGTTTGGCGTTACTTTGATTTGGATAATTATTGTCACAAGCGCCAGAGATCTTTTCTCCAAGCATAATCTAAGCTCGATTGGCTGTCATCCTCATAAAACGGGTCCAACTTTCGTGTGGTTGGACCCCTTTTTTTTAGGAACGGTAGTTTGTTTCAGCTCCAAGAACTAAGGAGGGTTGTCCCTCTTCGATTTTTAAAACAATGGAGGCGTTGCCGGTTATAAATTCGGGCAAAGACTTCCAGTCGGTCAAATTTGTGCTGAAAATCAACTCTTTTTCTACGCATCGTGCATAGAACGTTTGCTTTATTTCTATCGCGCCAATCGTTTGCTCATTTCCTAGAAGGTTGACTAAATCCCCTTTGAGGAAAAAGGTGATAGGTAGAATGGTTCGCGCAGAAAATTGTACGGCGGTTTCTGGGTGTTGCCCCTGCGTAATTTCCTGCAAATCGTTGTCGGCTAGATGGGCAATATTAACCACTGTCAGATCCGAGGCGCGGTTTTCCCAAGATGTAGCTTTCAAGGGGAGTTCGGCTGCAAAAGCTGAGAGGCAAGTTGCGGTTAGTGTGAGAGACATCATCATTTTTTTCATTTTGGTTCTCCTTACTACAATTGTAGTATTTTGGGTTAAAAAAATTATAGGGGGCTTAGAACATCCAAAACCTTCCTAGAAAAATCTGAGCGAAAGCTAAAGCAATAGCTAAGCTCGTGATTGCAAAGCGTGTTTTTTTGCATCGCATAGAGGCGGGGTTTAAGAGGATATGCGCTCGTTTAAGCGTTGTGTGTTTGGTGAGATGGTGAACAAAATGGTAAGGGGGCATTTGGGTCGAATATCTGGCCGATTTGCACAGAGCCGAGGCCAAATCGGTGGGGTCAATTCCATATTTTTGGGCCTTAAGATCGCAGCCAACCTCTTGCCCCTCTTCAATGCGCCTTCGCAGCCATTGTGTGGGGATCCACCAGAAAAGAGTTCCGATGAGGTCTAAGGTTAAACGCACTACACTATCTTTGTGCCGAATATGTTCTAGTTCATGAGCTAAAACCGCCTCGTATTCTTTGCGAGATAGATGTTGAACAAGAGCGGTGGAGATGTAAATTTTAGAGGAGAGTAGTCCTGCTACAAAAGGGGAGCCCGCAAGAGCTTGAGAGGTGTGGATAGGAAGTTCCCATTTTTTCAGGCGAGAGGAGAGGGCATCGTTATGGATTTTTTTATTTAAGGGGGAGGTGGTTTTTGCCAATGAATCGAGGGCTAAGATAGAGCGGTGATAGAGAAATAACTTCTGGATAATAAAAACTACGGAGAGGGAGATGAATAGGACTATAAAAACGTTTAAGTCGAAGGGGTTGACTGTGTGGCCAATGAGATCTGCGATAGTAAAGGTCAGATTTTCCGAAACGGTAAATTGGATGCTCGAAGCGGAGGGAAGAACTAGCCAATCGGCGAGGGAGCTCATCCAATGGAACATAATAGAAAGGGTCCTGGTGCCTGTCTCGCAAGTTAGAGGATTTATACCGTGTGCGTAAGCCCATCGAGAAAAATCGTAGAAAAATAGATCTATGGGAAGTTTCAAAAGGGGGATCATTCGTAAAAGAGCGGCGGCGCGACCTTGTCGAATTCTACATAGAAAAAGGAGCAATTCGATTAAAAGAGCCGCTGTAAAAAAGGCTAAAAAGCTATTGATAAAAACGTTCAGGATGAAAAAGGGGAATTTATCCATGTTTTTTCTCAGCTCTTCGTTTTTGAATAAGCTGCTCAATCTCCGCTAACTCTTGATCGGAAATGGCCTCATCCGATTCGAGTAAATAACTGACCATAGCCGTCGATTTTCCTCCAAAGATTTTGTCTTGAATGCGCTGGAGGATGTTTTTAGAAGGGGAGTCGTTAGAAGAACCTACCCAGTAGACGTACTGCTTCCCCTCTTTTTCTCTCACGAGTTCCCCTTTATCGGCCATACGGCTCATGACCGTCATGACAGTTGTATAGCTCCCTTCGTTTCCGAGATTTTGGTAGATATCTCGAACGGTGGCTCTACCCAATGTGCGGATCGCTTTTACAATTAAAAGCTCTAATTCTCCGAAGGCAAGTTTTCCCATAGGCTCCTGTTTTTTTTCTTGTCCGCCAGTCTACTACGATCGTAGTATTTGTGTCTATACTGCTGCCGTTTCAATCGGCCATATATTTTTTTGCGCGTTTTTCTGTACTCTCGGTGCTAAATAAGAATTGTGAATTGAGGGGCTATAATTCAACACCGATCACACCGAGAAGCACAGAGAAACCTAATGTGCGAAACGCGCAAAAAAATATAGCTGATTGAAACGGAATCTCTATATACCTCTTGTGACTCAATAATTGGCTTTTGAGGTGCGCGAAAATGGCCAGAAATCGACGATCGAAAAGGGGGGCTGTATTNNACCGTTCTTGAATTACGAGCGGTATGTACCGTTCGGGATTAAATTACATGTTGTATGTCGCTGAAATAAGGTAAAAAATTGATCCATAGCGCGGCAAAGCTCGCCCTTCAGGGAGGGGTCAAGAGCGCGGACGGCTAGGCCGCCTTTTACGTTTTGTTGGATACGCGCAACTCTCGTAGTTTAGGGAGAGGAGGATGTCAACCGATTCAGGCGCTCTTCTAAATCTTTGGCATTTACCCGTTTGGCTAATTGTTTATTCGTATTGGAGCCGAAATAGTTCATGATGGAATAGAGGAGATAGTCAACCGCTTCTCTGAGATCGCCCCTTTCTCCCACGCTAGTAGCGGAGCCGTTCCAAATCTCTTCTTTATCATTCGTTACTCGCAGTGAGAGCATTTTAGTGTAGTGGGTCCTCTGCTCAGGCACCGTCTTCCATTCACCTGACACGGCTGCACTTTCTTTGTATTTAACCTTTTGATTACCGTTCTTGATGGACCCTTTTCGATCTTCCGTTTTACCCGGTACATAATGGTTGGTATTGATGATCACCTTTTCGCTGCCCATCTTACAATCAAAAATCAGGTGAAAATCGGCCTGTTCATTGCATACTATATAGCCTTGCTGCTGGAGAAATGTCGCAATCTTGTGGGTTACTTCTTTGACAAAGAGGGGATTGTCTTGTTGAACCGAAGAAATGGAAAAAGAGGCTTTTGCAGGAAAGCCGCAGGGGATCGCGGTCACATCGGCAAACGTATCGGTCTTGGTCGAGTAGGAGGTACCGCAGCTCGCCAGTAGGATAATAAGGAGCCCTATTGCTATTTTTCTCATGCTGAAACCGTTTGGTTTTTTGAGTTGTTTTTCGTTGAGTGTTAATATTTTAATGTTTTTTTTGCCAAAAAATCAACGGTTTATATTTAATGGCATGCAAAAATAGAAGAGACCTTATGAACCCATCGGGGATTGGAGATCCAATCCCTCACAAACAAAAGAGGCTTTTATGACTAAAGAAAAAGTTAAGCACCAAAAAAACGACAAGAAAAAACCTACTTTAACGCCAAAAGAAAAAAAGGCGAAGAAAGCAGAAAAAAAAGCAAATAAATAGAGCTAAATCTCAAGCTCAATATGAACCCATCTCATCGAAAATTTTCGGCGAGATGGGTTTTTTTATATATACTGCGTCCAGTTGAAAGTTAGACAACCAACTCATGATAGCGCCCAGAATTTTGATCNNGCCTGTTATGCGAAAAACGAATTATGCAACAACGCTGTTCCCTATTAGAAATAGGGGGCTATTTTCGCGGATCAAAAGACTGGGATGCTAGCATGGTTTGGTTGTCTAACTTTCAACTGGACAGTATATACTGCTGCCGTTTCAATCAGTATTTTTCTGATGAACACAGAAGCAACGATGGAAACGCTATAACGATAAGCTATAATAGCTACTCGTTGTTTGCAAATTTCTGATCGTTATATCGTTACATCGGTTCCATCGTTGTGCCTGCCGATCGATAGGGAGTCCGTGAAATCCCTTTATCCTATTAATCATTGCACCGTTCGTAATTCAAGAATCAGCTTTTGGAAACCATCTGCATCCCCTAATTTCCATCCGCAAAAATAGCCCCTATTTCTAATAGGGGGCCATTTTTGCGCTGGCTACGCCTGATGAAATTCTGGACGCATAGGGCTCCTAAAAAAATAGTGTAAAAAATTTAGGTTAAGAGCATAGTCTGTAAAACATTTTTTTAAACAAGGATAGCAAAATCTTTAGATCCTATGAGACCAAACTTTATAAACCCTTGAAATGGAGTCAGGACAATCTCGTTTTATAAATCCACAGAAACTTTAAAAATGGAGAAAAAATGTTATTCTCATTTATGAAAAAATTATTTATTTTTTTATTCGGCTTTTGTCTAGCGGTGCAAGCAGTACCGACTTTTACGCAAGCACAAATCGACGACGCGATGACAAAAGGCCTAATGAAATATACAAGCGTAGGGAGCAGTCCGTCGACGGTTCTATCGTCCCAGGCTTTTCACTATTTAGCTTTAGTGACCCACTTTAATCCCACCGCCAAAGATAGTAGCAACAATTTTCTGAAAGACAGAGTTTTAGCGCACTATCGGAGCATGATTACGGGCGGTAATGAGCCCTATTGCGGCCAACCTTTATATGCCTGGTCTGATGGCGCTGTGGGTCAAGCTCTTTTAATTATGAAAAATACACCCGTGCTTTGGAGTTCTTTAACTGCGGCTGAGAAGGCCGATTCTGACCTGCTGATGGCGGCTTTAGCCATTGCGAGTAATTGGGCCTTTAACGACCAAAATAATTTTCAAACAGGTCTTGGTAACGCGGGGAATTTCGGAAAAACGTATAACCCCAACTTTACCCAAGGGGATATTGGGATTATGATCGCAGCGGCTATGTATTTCGGTGCAGATCAGTGTAATGCTCTTTTTACAAACTTTTCCTATACGAACTACATCACCCAATTCAATGCGCGTAACTGGACAAATATAGTTAGAAATTGGTCGGCTACAGGAAAAACCCTAATGGAAAATGGGGGGACTGACCAATTTGGAGGAAGAGGGGTCGGTGTAAAAGTTCCGTTTATCTATTGCGGTATTGGTCTTACCGATATCAATGGGATATTCTATGCAACGTCCGTAGTGGGAAGCCCCAAACCGATGTACAACTTTTCCGTATTGAACACAGGAGCTGCAGGAAGAGCCTATATTATCTCCGGACATCCCTCGCCAGTAGTGGGTCAGTTGGGGATGTGTTATGAATTTGAAAGTACCGATGGAAATGGAGCTCGAAGTGATGCTTTATATTGCTACGAAGGATGGATGAATAGTTTAGGCACTCGAGCCAGCATGATGATGATGGGAACTTGGGGAGGTCCAAACCAGGCGACTGTCGAAGGGCGGATGAAGGTAGGCACCATCGACCTTATGTTTAAACTTCATGAAGGATACCATGGGGCCTATTTGGGAGCTAGCCGTGATATTTATGATACGGGACTTCCTGCAGGCAAAGGCTATTTTTACAATAAAGACATTTGGGATAATTTTGTAAATAGTGGCTCAACGCCAGTACCCACTCCACCTCCTGGACCGGTACCCACTCCACCTCCTGGACCAGTACCCACTCCACCTCCTGTGCCAGCCGGCCCAGATGTGACCGTTCAGATAGGTGCGCTGCAAGTTAAGTTTGCCGTCTCCAATGATTGGGGATCGGGATTTACAGCTAATGTGACCCTAACCAATACGGGCACGACGGTGATTAATGGATGGGCTTTGTCTTTTGATTTGCCCGTTACGATTACGAACCATTGGAGCTCTTCCATTACGAGCCATTCAGGTAAAACGTACTCGTTTGGCCCGCTGAGCTGGAATGGTCGGATTGCCCCCAGAGGTAGTGTGAATTTTGGATTTACTGCAGAGCCAGGTAATCTCAAAACACCTCCAACTAATTTCAAGGGCACTGTCCAATAAATAAAAACTCCTCTTCCCAGCTATTTTAAGGCTGGGAGGGGGCTTTTTCTCCTCTCCAATTAAAACATAAACATTATATACTCTTCGAAAGTAAATTGAAGGCATAAAATGATTATTTATGTATATCCTAAATGTTCTACTTGTCAAAACGCTTTGCGGTTTTTAGAGCAGAAAAAAGTTGAGGTTACGATTCAAGACATAGTGAAAGAGCCTCCCCCTGAGGAAGAGCTGGAGTCGATGCTTGCTTTCCAACAAGGGAACATGACAAAACTTCTCAACACCTCCGGGATGTTGTACCGGGAAATGGAGCTTTCGCAAAAAATAAAAGAGATGTCTGTAGCTCAAGTTTTATCCCTTTTAAACCAACACGGGATGCTCATTAAGCGCCCGTTTCTATTAGCAGAGACGTTTGGCCTCACTGGATTTAACGAAGAAAAATGGTCGATGCATTTGTTGTGATAGACGCAGTCCCTCTTCTCTCGACTGACCTATGGACCTCATGGGCCAAACAGCACCTGGAGCGAGTGGCTCCTCTTGCGGATGCGTTTGTAGCGCGGCGTAAGGTGGGACGTACCCATGCGGTGCACGATTTTCTCTTCACCTACTACAGTTGCTCGCCCCTGAAATTAAAGCAGTGGGTACCCTCGTTAGAGCAAAATCTTATCGTCACAAGCTCAGTACGTACCGAATATCCGTGGCTTAGAGACTATTGGTTTCAACTAGACGCAGAGGTCCTGTCGCTGCGCAAAGAACGGATTTTGCCCAGTACGCGCGCGCACGCCCAGTTTATCGCCACTCTATGTGGCAATATTCTAGAGCGCCCCCCTCGTTTTGGCTGTTTTGGCCTTCATGAGTGGGCGATGGTGTATAAACTACCTCCTGAGACTCTCAGACATAAAGGGCATCATCTCCGCCTCTCGCAAGAGGAATTGGCCCATTTTGTGGAGAGTCAAAAAATGTGCTGCTCCCATTACGATGCCTATCGATTTTTCACCGAAGAGGCCCGCCCTCTAAACACCTTAACCCCTCTGTTTGAAACCCGACTGGAGTTGGAGCAAGGGGGATGTGTACATGCCAATATGGACCTATATAAATGGGCCATAAAGCTATGGCCTTGGATCGGCTCCGACTTTTTAGGCCGGGCGTTTCTGCTAGCTCTTGAAGGGCGGGAATTGGACATGAGAGCTAGCCCCTACGATCTACAAGACGCGGGCTATCCTCCTCTTTGCATAGAAACGGAAGAGGGTCGAAGACGATATCAAAAAGAGCAGCAGCTCTTAACCGAGCGGGCGACCCCCCTCAGGGAAGAGCTGCGCGCCTTTTGCGAGCGGTTATGTTGCTTATACCGTTCGTGATTCAAAAATAGCCACTATCCGGGGCGTTTCCTAATTAATTACGCACATAAGTTGCTGACTGTGAAAAAATTATAACCACAGAGCGCGCGGAGAACACAGAGAAAAAGGTATAAAAAAGCGCGTTTTCGTCTCCCTCGGGGCTCTCCCGCTCTCTGCGGTACATATTGATAATGAGCAGGTTATACCCAATGTGATTCAAAGGTTGGTTTTTGAACCACGTTGGATATATGTAAAAAGCGAATTATATAACAAGGCTACCCGGAACAATTAATTTATTTAATGCATAATCTGTGGTTTTAGTAATATTAATTTTTAATTCATTTCCCGCAACTAGTTGATATTCAATTGGATAAACATTTATCAAGTCATTTCAAACTTATTATTACATTGAATTAAAACTTTTAGTTATAGTATAATTGGAATTCAAATCAACGGGAGTTTTATGAGTTATATTAGATTTACAGGAAATAATATTGAAAAATGTTATAGCAAAGCTTATTCGCAACAATCGGCTTTAAATACTTTGAAGGTGATCCAACAACAGATCGACTCTTTATCTCCTACAAGTTTAGAGAAAATACAAGAATTATATCATGCAGCAGAAGCTGTTAAGAGGAATTTCGATAATGCAGTTGGTCCTTGGGGTCGGTGTTTCAAAAGTGAATATATAAATGAGGTCGATACTACTTTTCGTAATATAGCTGCTATTCCCGCTCTGTTTCGTAATGCGGGTACTTTCTGGTCGTTAAAGAAATTTCTTACACCGAGCAAAGACGCTTGGAGCTTTTATGGTTGGCATAATCGCTTTAATTTTCGTAGATTAGATTCGGATAACCTGGCAACTGTTAACAAAATCGATACACATGGCTATTCGGCCATTCATTACGCAGTGCAAGCAAAGTCGCAAGACGCGATCAAGTTTTTGTTAGAGCATAAGGCGGACCTGAAGGTGCGGACAAAAGGGGGAGACAACGCCTTTGATTTAGCTGTCAAAACGGGCGATATCAAGTTTGTGAAATGGCTGGCTACTGAATGTTGTAATTTAGATGAAACGACCCTTCAAGTACTAAGAGCAAAAGCTCCTCAAGCTCAACATGCACAGATTCTTGAAGAAGTTACAAAGGCATTTCAAGCATTAAGGACAAACACTCCTCAAGCTCCGAGTGCAAAGATTCTGGGAGCAGAGGCCGCAAAGGCTCTTGAAGCAGAAGTTGCCAAGGCCTTTCAAGGACAATGCGCAAATGCTTTTCAAGCCGCTCTTCGTCAGAAACGGATGATTATCGCACAAGAAGTTTTAAAATTAATTCCTGCGGAAAAGAAGAACGAATTCTTAGTGCCGGGGCTTATGATCGCCGCCGAACTGGGTGAACTTTCTACAGTGAAATGGCTGATTGAGGATCTATCCGATGTGAAAACAGAGCAGGGGTTGATGACATGGATGCACGGTTGTTTGAAAGCTCTCAAGCTAGCTTCGGGAAAAAAGCATACCGATGTTGTGAATTATTTATCGGAAGGATTGGAGGAAGCGTTGGAGTATTTTGGCAAGAACGCGAAGATCTCCAGCCTCTCCCATTTCCTCCTCTCAGCAAAAAATCTATTGGGTTCAGAAAACGGGTTAATCAAGAAGTTGGAAACTGCCGCTCATAAGCGCTGTAAAGACCTACTCCAGAACCTATTGGTAGCGACTGACGATCCAGAGAAGAAAAAATTGCAAACCGAGAAAAATATAGAGAGCGCTTTACAATCGATTCTATCGTTTCTTCCTACAGGTAAGACTTCCTTGTCATTGGTACTCCAAGAAAAAGATGAGGATGGTGTTTCCTTGTTGAAGCGGGCGGCTATGAATGACGCGATCACGGTCGAAGCTCTCCGAAAATTAGCTTCTCATGCCTCCGCTGGTAAGTTTATTAATGAAGACGACTCGTGGGTTTTCAATATCCAAAACAAAGAAAAGAGAGAATTTCTTATCGGAAATTGGAGCGATGATTGCACAGATCGCATGTATTTTATAGCTAAATATGGAACTGCAGTGCAAGTGCAAGAATATCTAACTAAGGCTTCTAAAAATAAGTTGGATGCGTTTAAATTAGCAGAGCTAAGTGGACGAATTACAGGTGGTCGTTTTAATGAAGCTAAGAAGCTCATAGAAGCGGATTATCCAATTTCTTTACCTAAAGCAAGACATTATAGTCCATTAAAATCAGCAATCTGGAAAGGAAATTTAGAGGCAGCAACGTTTATTTTAAATGAACTTCTTAAACAGTTAGAGGTGCCGAGCGATTATTTTAATTCGACCTTTTTCACAGCAGATCTTAGTTTGGCAGTTCGGCATAATCAATTGCCGATTTTGCAGGAATTGATGAAGAGGGGTGTCGATTTTAATATCGATAAGGGACAGATTATACATTCTACTCTTTTAGAAGAAGCTGTTGCCGCGGGGCATGAGCCTATTGTTGCCTATTTGTTAGAACGTTCGTTGAACTACTTGAGATCTCGACCTTTTAGCCCTTCTAACCAACCAGTTATTTCTGCTTTACTGAAAGCTAATAAAAGAGCGCTTTATGCAGCCCAAGAGCAGATGAAAAAAAATCCAGAAAAACGGAAAAATTATCAGGAAATAATCAATCGCTTAAATCAAGCGACCTCGCAGACCAAAGAATATGATTGCCCCAATGAATTATTTCGCGCAGTGCGCTTGATGGATCCGACTGTAAGGAGTCCTGATAGCACTTATAGTATTGGAGGGAAGGGCTCTTATTCTTCTTGCACAGCCTATGATGCGGCAGGTTTTAATGTGCTCGAGAGAGCTATTCAGGCAAAAAGAATAAAAGAAGTAACACAACCTGAGCGCTGGAAAGCCTATATGAACTCGAAAGAAGGGCATTCGACTATACGGGTGATGATAGAAACGGGTGATGTAGATATCTTGAAAAAATTCAACCTTGATCCTGCATGTTATCAGAACCTTTCTCAAACACCGGCTTACATGAGCGCTAAACATGGCCATTTGCCTATGTTGACATATTTTTTCGATAACAATATCTCCAATATTCTGGATGAAAATCTAAATCGNNGGGAAACGGTGCTACACGCCGCGATGGAAAGCGGAGATGGGGAAATGGTTCAATATATTATCAAGCATGTTCGAGCGTTCGAAGCAAAGGAAAATAAGCAATTTAGCGCAGACGCTTGGATGAAACGGCGGAACCGAGAAGGAAAGACTGCTTATCAAATGGCTGCCGAAAAGTTTGCAGTATTACGAGCAGATGATTCTCAACGAGATAGTTACGCGGCGATTATGGCTTTGTTGCCTCAACCGATCGTAGCTCGCTATGCACCTGTAGCGGCTTCTCAGTATATATCAGCTCCTTTTCAAGAAACGAACGCTCTATTAGTCTCTATGATGACGTCAGGGGAACCCTCGGCTCCATGGGCAGAGGTCTTGCAAATGCCTTTAATAACGCCGCCTTCTATGGGTTTTGAAAGTCAATCTGAAGTGATGGGCGAACAGCTAGAAGGAGCGCCCTTGGACGATGAGATGCCTGAAGTTGGCGCTGCAGCGCTCTTTGTAAGCGCAGAAGAACCTGAGAGATCCGTTGCCGCTAAGCAGCAAGTTCCTCCTTCAGTTGCAGCCCTTTTAGCTGCAGCGCCAGGAGTGCCGAACCGTAGCTTCAAAAAGCAGTATATTCGAGAAGATCGCCCTGTAGTATTGGCTTAAGGCCGCATCGCAATTATTTAGGGTCCTTGATGAGAAACCGGTGGAAAAATCGGTGGAAAACGGGGGCCATGATGATCGCGATCACGACGAGGAAAACGACGCCGCTAAAGAGCGCGTAGGTCCCGGCGAATATCTTCCCCTCATTTGTGTGGATCGGGTCGACCGGTCCCATGCCGGATAAAATCATCGCGGCGTTTTCATAGGCACTAACTAGACTCATTTGCTCAAAATGGGAATAGCCAAACATCCCAATCCCCAGCGAAAACACAATAATCAGCACGCCGATGGATAAATTATAGATCACCCGTTTAATGAACAGCTCTAGTGGAGCTAAGGGGATGTGCTTTCCTTCAAACATATTTGCCTAGAATTTTCATCGGTTACCAGGAGCAGTCGAGGCGGATATCGCCCCTTTGGTCAAAATAGGGGGTCCGATCGACGGGGTTCATTTCGGCGACATAACCGCTAAATAGGGTGACGCATTTATAGCTAAAGGTGGCGCCAAAGCGGACGGTGAAGAGCTGCCAGGTGTGGTCCCAGCCTGTGGCTTGAAAACGGGAAGACTGATCGGCGAAAGTGGCTTTATAATTGGGTCTACTCAATGGGCATTCCATCGCCCAGCCGAGCGAAAAGAGGGGAGAGAAGCAGAAGTTGCGATAGGCGTTCATATCGGATACCTGCAAGGCAAATCCCGCTTCGGTGCGCATCGTCGTTTGCCCGTTGCTGCGTACATCGAGATCTAGCCCCGCCGCACCCTCTTCTTGATAGCTATGTTGGTTTAAATAGAGGAAATCGATGTTGAAATAGGGGAACATGAAGCACATCGAGGGGCCGAAAAAAAGGGCTGTGGATATTTGGCCTAGGATTTCCGTTCCGTAATAGTGTCCATGTGCTTTTGTATCGATATCGGAAAAGCGGATATGGCGAGAGGTGTTGAATCGATCAAGTCCGGCTAAAAACGAGGCGCCTACATAGACATTTTCTGTCGAATAGTCGGTATAAATAGCGCCATAGTAGCCATTCATAGTGGCTCTACCTTGTCCTCGCTTCCAGTAGAGATGGCTGTCGTTCCAAATTCCGCCCGCCCCTACTACCCAGCCTTCTAGTACTTCCCCGTCGACTCCAAAAGCAATCCCTTTGGAATTGGCTGTAAAGCCAAGTTCTTGCTCTAGATTTTTTTCCTGCAGCCAATTTCCGTACGGTTCGGCCCACGCTCGCAAAGGGCTCGAGCAGCAGCAATAGGGGGCGGGTTTACGGTGAAAAGTCGTTAATATTTGTCCGCCGACCGCTGCCTGGATTTCGGGAAAGGCGCTATAGGGGGCTGGATGGAGTTGATCGAGGGCTTGATTGAGGGTATTGTCCGAGAGGCTAGCTAAGGAATTATAGGCATTGAGAAGGGAAGGATCGGAATCGAGAGCACCTGAAGCTCTCAAGGCGTTTAAGTTATCCGCTACATTTTGTTCGTTTTGGTTAGGATTTGTCGGCGATATCGGTACATAGGCTTCTAGAGTAGAAACAGATAGAAGGGACAAAATGGACAAAACGCGAATATTCATCGATCTCTCTTACGATGGTATTCTTTTGGAATACTACAAAAAACACCTGACGTCAATAAAAGATAGGAAGATAAAAATGTCGCAATAGAAAAACTAGAACAATGTACGGAGTATTTTCATAGTTTCCACATTTGTTTAAAATCCTCTCTTGCCTCTAGCGGCGTGTTTTTTCATCAGCGCTGAGATAATTGCTGAGACGGTAGAGTCGCTGAGGGAAAAATCGGGGCCTTGCCCGAAGGAAGAGAGAAATCATTGTCGATCAAGTAGTTCGGTCTTTTGCTTGCAATACACACCGTTTAATGCCCTTCTTCAGAATATACTGTGTGTAAGATCCTGATCTTGATAAACGACTGGCATCTCTCTTCCTCCGGGCAAGGCCCCAATTTTTCCCTCAGCGATCTCAGCGTCTCAGCAATTAGCTCGGCGCTGATGAAAAAACACGCCGCTGAAGGCAAGATATGAACATAGCCGAAAAGGATTACGCAAGAGGTCTAGTAAATCGACTAGTTTGGCCAAAGGCCAAACGTCCGAGGGCATAAGGCCAAGGCAATCGGGCTAAAAAAGTTGCAAAGTCGAGGTTAAGGGTTACAATCAAATAGCCTTTCAAGAACTGCTTCGAAAAAGTCTTGTCCTTGAAGTTCCTGTTGAATGCGCTTTTTTTCCTTTTTATACTTGGTTACAACGGGATCTTCACCGTAGGGCAATACGTAAGATCTAAATCGAGGGAGTTGGATGTTTTTAATATCTCCCCCTTCGGCTTCGTCTGACACAGGCTGACTTACGAAGAGGCAGGAATTGTTGTCTGTATGGGATTGCTTAAAATGCCGATAAAAAAAGTAAGAATTTCTATCGCCGAAGCCGAATAAAATACCCTGTAGAAAATGATTGGAAAAAATTTGGTCCCAGAAAGGCGACTCAGGATCTTCAAAGTCTAAGGTCACTTCTAAAGGATCGAATTCCACGCCCAATTCCCGCGAAAAAAAAGAATAATATTCTTGTAAAGTCCACATTACTTCGCGGGTATTAGCCACATAAGCATTAAAAATATGAGGGGAATCTGTTGCCCGTTTTACAAACAGGAAAGGAGAATCCGGGTGATTTTTTTTCCAAGCAATCCACTTTTCCCAATTTACATTCAAATCATAGCTTTGAGAATGGTTTTGTACTTCTTGAATAGCCGCTTCTTTTCTTTTCTCATCTAAAGCTTCTATGAGAGATTTGTGAGCATCCATCCACTCCTTTGGTGTAGCAGAAACAATGCTAATTCCAGACATGGGCTTGGTTCCAAAAAGAGTGTAAATAGTAGATCCTTCCAAGAAAAAATCGTTAAAAAATTTTCCCATCCATGCTTTTTCTTCTGGAGAGACGTCCATATGCACAACGACTCGTTTTGCATTGTCATTGTGATTACGAAAACAGCCTGCAACAAGTGCTAGCAAAAAAAAAGAACAATATGCCAATATTCGAGGAATTTTTCTTTTATTCACGCTCATAAATAGGAGTAAAATATGGGTTTTCATAATTTCTTTGCGCCCTGCATGTGTTTAATGGCTAGTTTCTCAAGTATCTACGGAAATAACTTAGAGGATACTGTAACCAACCAATCTTTTCAATACGCCGAACGGGTGATCTCGTTCTTCCCTGAAGTCGTTAAAACTAGTGGAGATGGGAAAGTTTACTTGGATGAAAGGCGAATAATTCCTACGGATCACGCCTCTTGCATGCTAATGGGAAATGAAATGACAATTTTGATGCCGCTATCGCTTTTATCGATAGATAGTAGTGGTTCCTATTTATCCGTATCAGCGGACTATATTGCCAAAAAACCTTTCAAAAATGTCTGCAACAGATGTAATTACGAGTGGGAAGGCGGAGCCTTTACTTGGAGATGTCCAAACTGCAATAGTACAGACATTAGGAACGTGCTTAACATATAATCTGGGCAAAATACAGGCATATGAATTTACGCGATGTGCGAGTTTCCGAAAGGGAAACTCGCACATCGCGTTTCTTTATTGATTGAGGAGGCTAAGAGTGGCTTCTACGACGTCTTTGCCTTTGTAATAAGCGATGATTTGTTCCCTTTCTGCCTCGTATGTTCGTTTCAGTTGTTTAGTCGCTTCTGAAAGGGGATCGCAGGCGAAACGGGGATAAAATAGGATAGACAGATCCCACGGGGTAAAGCTACGATCGTTTTCGTTGAGCATGTCTAGATTGGCCGCCTGTTCTTCTGGCCAGGGCGAACTTAACGTGTAGCCTTCAGGATAAGTTTTGTCCTGTTCAGCATACAGGCGCGCATTTTCTTTCCCAAAGCCTAACAAAATTCCAGCCAAGTAATGATTTTGGCACGAAGCCTGTAGAAAAGAGATGAAATTTTCGTTATCGAGAAGATCTCCTTGCTTTTGTAAAAGAGGCTCGAAATCTTCAGCATGTTTTTGCACCATATTATTGAATTTTACTTTGTCGATTAATGTTAAACAAAGCACGCTCCCAGAATCTGATGAACTTAAGACAAAACGGGAATTGGAGAAACGAGGAAAATATTTATTGAGAGTTTCCCATCCTAACTTCATTTTTAATTGAGTAGGATTAAGACGAAAGCATAGTTCTCGGAAATCTGGAGGCCAGAAGCAGTCATGTAAGAGATCTCTGATATAAGACAGGCGAAAAGTGTTTTTAAAAACTGAACTTTGTTTCGTATACATCTCAAAAGACACCGGCTTACTTCCCATAAGCGTATAGGCCCATACGCCGACAAAACAAGCTTCTCGAAAGAAAAAATCGAGTCTCTTTTTGTCTCTTAAAGGCATTCGGATTGTAATATCATTCGCTGGGGTTGATCCAGGAATCTGCATGGTAATAGGTCGAAATTGAAATGCCCACCAACAAACAGTCAGTAAAAAAAAGATCCTCAGAAAAATCTTTCTCATAAAATCGATTTCCTATGGTCATAAATTCTACCAGTATACTGTTCGTGATTCAACAACTCAAAGATCTGTTTTTTTGCATCGCGGGAAATAGGGGTTTTGTTTATAGTAGCGCCATTTATTTTTCTTAACCAAAACGGAGTTTTATTATGAGCGTGACTTGGAACGTACCTGTGTCTGATGTTTCTCCTCTTCTTGTTCAGACTGAGCGGAATCGATGGGATTCTGAATCGTGTAGGCGGTGGTATCATCGAGTAGCCGTTATCGCTTTTCTTTCTGGGTTGATCATTAGCACCGTTGGCGCTGCGATCAGTCCATCTGGCTCTCCCAATTGGCCGGTGGTGGGAACGGGGTTAGGTCTTGTAGCGTTGGCTTTGAGTATGGCTGTAGTCGCCGCTTGTAGAGAAAAACATAGATCTGATGAGGCAATGGAAGGGAGCTTTATCTGATAGATTACGAGATGGTCAACAATCGGCCATTGGACCGATTGTTGACTTGGGTTCTCGCCAGAAAATTATACGGCTTCATCCCCAAATTCGGCTTGCAAAGGTTGAAGCATGGCTTGTCTATATGTTTGTTGAGCAAGCTTCGCTTTGTCCCTCATTGCGGTCACCTTTTTTTCTAGATGGGCTTTAGCGGCTGAAAAATTGGGACTTTCAATCTCAGGGAATGGGTGTGGATCCACCATTTGGCCATCTTGCTCTTCTAAGGCCTCTTGAAGATAAGGAGCATCGATAGGAAAGGGAAAGTCATCGTTTCTTTTTTCTTTATGGATAGCCCATTTTCGGTCCTGAGACGGGCCGCCTGGAGAGGTAAGATCTAAATTCTCATAACCTTTTTCGAGGAGTTTAATATATGTAGCTAAATTATCTTGATACAACGAAAAAGAGTTGAGGCAGCAATTCCGAATACGAGATCCTTGTTCCTCAAACCATTGTATGCCGTTCTGAAGCAAGAAATTAGCGTCGTGAAGTACAGTTACAT
This sequence comes from Parachlamydiales bacterium, assembly GCA_003151315.1. Taxonomy (GTDB): domain Bacteria; phylum Chlamydiota; class Chlamydiia; order Chlamydiales; family SM23-39; genus SZAS-17. The sequence goes on along the minus strand of PLXF01000103.1, from coordinate 5,235 downwards.
CTTTGAGAAATTTAACAATTGCAGGGAGCGGTGTTTCTCTGCTTTCAAAATTATTTAAGCAGTGAGCCTCCCTGGTAACCTCATATATTTCGCTGCATCGAGTCGCGCTAATGCTGCCTGGAGGAGCGAGCTTATTTTCATCTAATTTTGTTACACATTCTTTTGCTGAGCGGTAAAATTCGATGTGGGAACGGCAGCTTTCTACAGCTTCTGCTAAGGCGCGCTGTGTGTTTAGCCGTATCTCCCCATTGATCAAGGGCTGCTGCTCAGGCTTCTTCCATTTAGAAAAACAGGAACTCCAAAAGGGTTTTGACGGCAGTTCGAAAACATTATTTCTAAGACGCTGGGTAATTTGGTGCAACACAACAATCCTATTATTAATTGAATCGTTAATTACTTGGCAGTATTGGTCTTCCTGCTCTAAAAGCTGATTGTAATTTACCTGCAAATTATTGGAAACGGCAGCCATATGTTTTTCCTTTTGGTTATGGTGGTTATGGATATATACCCAACGTGATTCAAAAGTTGATTTTTGACTGCGCCATCATCCCACAATTTCGATCTGCAAAAACAGCCCCTATTTCTAATAGGGGCTGTTTTTGCACCGGCTCCGCCTGATCAAAATTCTGGGCGCTGGCTTTGTCAAAAACCAACTTTTGAATCACGTTGGATATACCTCTCGTGATTCAAGAATTGGTTTTTGAGGCGCGCCAAAACGGTCATAAATCGACGATCGAAAAGGGGGGCAGTATTAATTCAATACAGCCCCCCTTTTCGATCGAAAGATTTCTGGCCATTTTCGCGCACCTCAAAAGCCAATTCTTGAGTCACGAGAGGTATAAAAGAAGTAGTATATAGACAGTCAATTTTTTGACAACAATTTCTTTATAAAATGGAGGCGATATCTATTTCTTGTAGATTCGTTCTCTTAATCCTTCCAGCGTGGAAAAGATCACGGGAGTTAAGAGGAGGGTGACGACTTGGGAGATGAGGAGGCCCCCTACAACGCAAAGGCCTAGTGAAATGGTGCTTTTGGCCATGGCGCCGCCGATCCCTAGAGCGAGGGGGACGGCTCCCATTAGAGCGGCGAGTGTTGTCATGATGATGGGGCGAAAGCGGATGAGAGAGGCTTCGATGATCGCATCGTGGACCGATTTTTTTTCTTCACGCATGGCTACGATCGCAAAGTCTACCATCATGATCCCGTTTTTTAAGACGATTCCCATGAGGAGGATCAGACCGACGAAGGAGTAAAGGGAAAGGGTTTGTCCAAAGAGATAGAGGGTAAATAGACCGCTGACGAGAGCGGGAGGCAAGGCGCTCATGACGGTTAAAGGGTGGAGAAAACTTTCGTAGAGGATGCCGAGGATTGCGTAGATGGTAAAAAGAGTTAGCAAAACGAGAAGGGGCAAAGAGGCGAATGAGTCTTGGAAGACCTGCGCCGTGCCGATCACTTCTCCTCCGATTTCGTGGGGCTTATCTTGGCTGAGAGTGTGTAGAGTTTGGAGCGTTTGGCCGAGAGAAATTTGATCGGAGGGGTTGAAGGAGATCGTTACGGCGGGGAGGCCATTGACGTGATTGATCGTAACGGGACCGATCGTCTCTTTGGGTTCTACCACTTCAGAAAGGGGGACAAGAGCCGAGGTTGAAGGGGAGCGGATATAGAGTTTAGAGAGGACCGTTGGGTCTTGATAAAAACGGGGCATTGTCTCGATTAGAACGTGGTAGGTATTCGTCGCGCCGTTGATTTGGGAGATCTTGTTATCGGAATAGGCCAAGGTGAGAAATTGTTCGATGTCGGAGGCTTGCAGGCCGAATTGGGCGGCTCGGTCGCGTAAAATATGGAGCGACCAGAGAGGCTGCTGGATGAGAAGATCGGAGGAGACTTGGGAAAAATGGGGGCTGCTTCTGAGTTTGCTTACTAATTTAGGGGCATAGTCGTGGAGTTGTTCGCTGTTGAGGCTAGATAGGGTGTATTCATAGAGGGCTTGTGAGGTTGTCCCCACTTGGAAATTGATCAGGGGAATCGAGGAAAAATAGCAATTGACGCCGGGGATTTGGGCCATTTTTTCGGAGAGGGTTTTGATCACCCGATTCATGGGTTGGCGCTGTTTATAGGGTTTGAGTCGAAAAAAGATCTCTCCTTGATTGGAGTTGCTGTACGAGCTGTAGGAGATGATCGAATCGACGTTGGGATCTTGAATGGCGATCCGATTGATCTCTTCATGGTATTGGTTCATCAAGAAAGGGGAGGTGCCGTCGCGCGCTTGTGTATAGCCCTGGATAAATCCCACATCGTCAGGAGGGAGAAAATCCTGAGGCAGAAGAAAGTAGAAGAGGGCAGTGAGGCCGATCGATGCCGCTCCTAAAGTGAGCACAAATAGAGGGCGATGCAATGTGCGGCGTAAAAGAGGCTCATAGTAGGCTTTCATTTTCTCGGTTAATTGGAGAGAAAGACTTTCTAATCGCCCTTTATTGGCGCTATAGGAGGAGACGAATCGGCTGCAAAGAAGGGGCGTTAAGGTGAGGGAAAGGAGGCCGGAGAGGAGAACTGCTGTGACTAGGGTGATCGCAAACTCCTGAAAGAGGCGCCCCATCACACCTCCCATAAAAACCATCGGAATAAACGCCGCTGAAAGGCACAAGGACATGCTTAAAACGGTTTGTCCGATCTCTTTAGCCCCTTGGATAGCCGCTTCAAAAGGGGTCGAGCCTAACTGCACATGTCTAACGCTGTTTTCTAGCACTACAATCGCATCGTCGATCAGAAAACCCATGCAGAGGATAAACGCGAGGAGCGAAAGGATGTTGATGCTGTATCCGTATAGATACATCAGGGCGCAGGTGCCTAGAATCGAGAGGGGCAGCACGATAGCGGGGATGGCGGTGTTGGCCGCTTTGCCTAGAAATAGATAGACAATCGCCACGACGAGGATAAAGGAGAGGAGCAACGTGAATTTAACATCTTGGACCCCTTCTATGATGGGCAAAGAGGCGTCGTAGACCGGATCGATCGTTAAATTTTCAGGCAGTTGCGGTCTTAGATTGTCGATCTGGTTGTAAACGCGTTGAACCACCTGGATCGTATTGGCGCCGGGCAGTTTTTGGATAGCGAGGATGATGGAGGAGCGGGTCCCCTCTTTTGTGACGTGGGTGTAGTAAAATTTATCATTTTGCACGCTGTCGAGGGGCGTTCCAATGTCTTTAATTTTGACGTAGGTCCCGTTATTTTGTTTGATAACGAGCTCGCCATAGGGAGACGCTGTTTTTAGTTGTCCGTCGGCATCAATGGTGTAATCGTCCCGCGCGCCCCACAAGACGCCGAGGGGGCGCTGTACGTTCCCATTTTGCACCGTTTCAGCTACTTGATCGATGCCAATCTGTTTGGCGGCTAATTTTTCGGGATCGACCTGTACGCGCACAGCGAAAGGGGAGCCGTAGGTGTTCACTTTGGCCACCCCTTCTAGCATAGAGAGGCGTCTTCCGATAAAGGTAGCGGCATAATCGTAGAGCTCGCCTGCCGTCATCGTATCGGAATAGAGAGCTAAATAGAGGATAGGAGTTAGGGAGGGGTTAACTTTTTCGTAGGTGGGGTTGTTGGGCAGATCAGAGGGGAGTTCGGGTTGTGCGCGGCTAATCGCGGCTTGTACGTCAGTGGAAGCGCCGTCGAGGTTTGCTTTGAGGTCGAATTGCAAAACAATCGAAGTGGCGCCTGTACTGCTAGTTGAGAAGAGGTTTTTTAATACGGGGATCGCCATGAATTGTTTTTCTAACGGAACGGCGATCGATTGAGCCATCGTTTCAGGATTGGCGCCGGGGTAGCTGACGGTCACTTCGATGGAGGGGATGTCGACATTGGGCAGATCGCTAACGGAGAGGCGCGAATAGGCAACGAGGCCGAAGAGAAAAATCGAAAACGTGATGAGTAGGGTCATCACAGGTCTCCGAATAAAGGGCTCTGAGAGGTTCATCGCTCCCCTTTATCGGCGACTAAAGCGCCGTCAAACAGATTGATCTGCCCTTCGACAACGACCTTTTCTCCCTCTCGGATCCCCTCTAGCACAATGATCCGATCTTCTAGTTTCTGTCCTAATTGCACTTTGCGCAACTCAACTCTGTTATCCTCGCCGACGACAAAGGCGATGGGCCCTTTTATCGTCCCTTGAATGGCCGACTGGGGGATCAAAATCGCCCCCTCTTCGGTGTGAAGGCATAATCGGGTCCGGACGAATTGACCGGGCCAAAGCTCCCTTCGCCCATTTTCAAATGTAGCGCGCAGCCTAATCATTCCGGTTTTAGGGTCGACGCCGTTATCGAGTATAGTCAAACTCCCTTCGAAGGTCTCTTCTTGAAAGGATTCATAGGCGGCCAGAACGGTGAGGGGAGATTGTTTATGGCGGCTCCATTTTTGGATTTGCGGTAACTGGATTTCTGGAACGGAGAAGGTGACATAGATGGGAGCCATTTGATTGAGGGTAACGAGAGGTTTTTGCCCATCGGCGCTCACTAAATTGCCCAAATCGATTTGCAAAATCCCCATCATTCCATCGATCGGGGCGTAGATCCAACAATATTCGAGATCAAGAGCTGCTCGCTCCACCTCTCCTTGATTTTGTTGAACGAGTCCAGAGGTCGAGGCAAAATTGGATTGGAGCGTCTCGTAGTCCATTTGAGAGTAGTACTCATCTTGGACGAGCGTTTTATACCGTTTTAATTTCTCTTCTGCCAAAGCGAAGAGGGCCAAATTTTGGGAGAGTTTTCCTTGTTCTTGGTGTAAGATCGCTTCATAGGGTCTCGGATCAATGGTGAAGAGGAGATCCCCTTTCTTTACCTCTTGTCCTTGCTTAAAATAGACGCCGGTGAGTTCCCCTTCGATGCGGGAGCGGACGTCAATGGCGATCATCGGTTCTACATGGCCGAGCGATTCGATAAAAATCGGTGTATCGCGCATTTCGGCAACGGCTGTTCTTACGGGGAAAAAGGGGGTGGGAAGCGCCTCTTTTTTCGGCTGGCATCCCAAAAGGAGAAGGGTGAGACATAAAATATAGCGCATAGCTGTGCTTGGATACCTCTGCTCGACTTTGCAATTTTTTTAGCCCGATTGCCTTGGCCTATTTGCCCCCGGACGTTTGGCCTTTGGTCAAACTAGTCGATTTATTTAACCCAGAGGGGTTTTTAAAACGGCTCAGAGGACAAATAGGCAGAGGCAATCGGGCTAAAAAAGTTGCAAAGTCG
>PLXF01000075.1 GCA_003151315.1 Parachlamydiales bacterium | reverse complement strand
TCGAACATCCTCATTGCTGTAATTTCATCCGATAAAATCAGAATATCAATGCCAGAAAGGTGAACATTTTTCTGATCCCAATAAGCGTTGTTTTTTTCTAGCTTGATCTCTTCTCGGGTTCTCCATTCCTTTAACTTAAATGGGCCGCTGGAAACGAGGCGCTCATCTCGCCTTTCTACCCAAAGAGGATCGTTGAGATCTATATGGCGGGGAATAGGATAAAAGCAGCAAAAGCTGACTAGCGAAAGGAAGAAAGAGGCTGGGGTTTTAAGTTCGACCCNNCGGTCTTTGCATTAATAGCAGTAACCCCAAGTTCGCCTAATTCTTTTTTTCCGGTAAAGACCTCTTCACTATTTTTAATGAGAAAAAAAAGATAGGGATTGGGCGATCCCGATGCAGGCGTGAGCGTTTTTTTCCACGAATATTCAAAATCGTGAGCGGTAATCGGATTTCCATCGGTCCAGTAGGCATCCCGAAGATGAAACATATAAATTAGCCCATCAGCCGAAATATCAACCGATTCGGCAAGTGCCATCTCAATTTCGCCCTTTTCTTTTAAACGGGTGAGGCCATCATAGAGAAGAAAGTGGAGGTTTGAGGTGTAGCTATCTCCATTTTTTGTGGTATCGAGAGTCGCCGGTTCTGCGCGAAAGCTTGTTCGAATTTTTGCCGATTCAACAGGAGGTTTCGAATGGCACGAAGAGAAGAGCGTAAGCAGAAGAAATGCCCAGAACCCTAAATAATATTTTCGATTTCTAGGTAAAATAATTCCGGAAATTGTTGAGGCTTGGTTTTTTGGACAGTCTCTTATGCGCATGAGTTTTAGCAAGCTACGGTGAGTCTTTTTTTGTTTGTCTGTACTTTTGCATATTTAAATTGAAAACCGCCGAAGGGGGACATTTCAACCCCTGACACAGAGGGTTTACTCAAAATGGCAGAATTGTAGTGAAATAGGGGGGCTATAGGCATCTGATCGAGGAGAAGTTTTTCCGCTTCGAGAAGTAAAGATTCCCTTTTATCGCTGTTTTTTTGAAAAGAGCTGTCGAGAATTTTTATATATTCGGCATTTTCAAAGCCAGGATAATTCTTCTTCAAATTCCTGTACTTAAACCTCTCTAGGATATTCATGGGATCGTTGTATTGGGCGATCCAAATGGATAAAACGATATTGTGCTCGTTTTTCATGATGTGTTCCATTTGTGCGCTGTAATTGTGGAACAAAAGCTTTACTGTAAATCCTAAAACTTTTCGCCATTGTTCTTGCAGAGCGTAGGCGATGCTTCTACTCATTTGCATTTCGCTATAGGAAAGGACGAGGTTATTTACAAATAGACGAAATCGTAAATCGTTGTCGTCGTAAGGGATGCGCAATTCTGCAAGCCCTTTTTGGAGATAACTTCTCGCTAGTTTCTCACTAAAAGGGGGAAGGATTTGATGATTGGTGTGGCCATCCAATATGGGAGGGATGCATCGAGATGCTGGAATTTCATTGAGCTGACTCACCTCATCGGTCAACTTTTTCCGGTCGATTGCCAGAGAAAAGGCTTTGCGGATATTTTGATTGGTAAAGGGAAATTTTTGCGTATTGAATGAACAGAATGACGTGGCTCCTGTTGGCAGTAGGGTAAGACGTCCCGCTTGTTGATAGGTCTTTAGGGCGCTTAAAGGTAGAGACGAGAGGGTAAATGAGATCCAATCGAGTTCATCATTTTCAAACATCTCCAAAGTGGAATATTCCGTATTGATAATCGATATTTTTAGATTGGGCAAGGTGGTGTTAGCCGCGTCCCAATATAGAGGATTTTTTGTGAGGCAGATCTCTTTTCGCTTTTCCCAGCGCACCAGTTTAAATGGACCGCTGCTAACTAGATTGTCTGTCGGTGTTGCATCCCAATGGGAAATAGTTTCTGCAATGTGTTTGGGGATCGCATAGAAATTGGAGCAGGAAATTAAAGAAAGGAAATAGGGAGTTGGGTGTTCTAATTTCACCTCAAATGTTCCTGCGTCGATCGCCTTAACGCCCACCTCTTCGACGTCGATAGTGCCGTTCACCGATTTTTCTGCATTTAGAATAGGAAAAAAAAGTTGGGGACAGGCGGCGGAAAATTTCGGATCGAGACTTTTTTTCCAGGAATATTCGAAATCATAGGCTGTGATGGGGTGGCCGTCGTTCCAAAGGGCTTTGCGCAAATGGAATAAATAGGTTTTGCCATCGGGGGAAATATCTACAGACTGGGCAAGAGAAAACTCCACTTTCCCATCGGGTAAAAAGCGGGTTAGCCCGTCGTAGAGCATGGTAAGAAATGTAGAAGAGCAGAGGTCTCCATTTTTCCTAGGATCTACTGTTAGGGGATCCATATAAAAGCAGGTACGCATAAGAGGTCTCCATTCCTAAAGAATCTGAATTTTATACAAATTTACAGATTAAATTTAAAGAAAAACTTGCAATCGTTTGATCTGTTTTTTATACACCGGGCGCGAGTATCAAAAATTCGTAACTATTCAGATACCCCTAGGTTAAACGTAAGTTCTTAAACCATAGAGAGCATAGAGGACACAGAGAAGGCTGAAAAACGCTAAAAACGAAGGAATTAAGCATTTTTTGCCGCGTTTCGCGGCCTCTCTAGCTCTCTGCGAGCTCTGTGGTTTAACGACTTACACTAGGTGCCCCTTATCTGAATGGTTACAAAAATTCTAGCGTATTTTTTTAGAAGGCTCTTCGATCCAACATTTTTCAAATAACACTCCTCCGCTTGGTGTAGTGGAAATATTGTGGAGCCGTTCATGGCATAAACTAGGGTTACTCCAATGGTAAATGGGAGCAATGGGCATTTCATCGGCCATAAATGCTTCAGCGGCTTGAATAATCTGTAGGCGCAATTGGGGGGTTGTTGCTGATATGGCACTTTCGAGCAGTTTAGTAAAGAAAGGGTTTTCCCAGGCGGGGTAATTTTTAGGGTTGTCCCGATCTTTAAACCTTTCCAGAATATTAATGGGGTCGCTGAATTGGGCGATCCAGTAAGAAAGGGAAAAATCATAGCAGCGGCGATGGAGCTTGTCATGGTGTGTTTTAAAATCGGTCTGCTCCAACTCTATATCTACATCTAATACATCTTTCCATTGCCTTTGTAGGGTTTGTCCGATCTGCTTATCGATCAGACTTGTTCGGCACATGAAGGTAAGGGTGGGGAGTTTGGTCAAGTGGAGCTCTTTAAGCCCTTGCTCCAGATAAATGCGCGCTAATACAGGGTCATAAACGGGATAAAGCTCTTTTTCTTCGTTATTCATAAGGTTAGGCGGGATATAGCGCGTCGCCGGTTTTTGTCCTAATTGGGTCACTTTTTCGACGATCTCAATGCGATTAATGGCAAGTGAGAATGCCTTGCGAATTTTACCGTTATTGAAGGGCGAACGAGTGGTGTTAAAGGAACAAAAAGTGCTAGCTGCCATGGGAAAGAAATGGAGCTCCTGTTTTTTTCGAATCGATTCATGGGCATCAGGGAGAATCGGAGAGAAGGGCCCCCCTAACCAGTCGATCTCGTCTTGTTCGAACATCTGTAAAGCCGTCGCCTCGTTGAGCACGATACTGATCTTAATCCCTTGTAGCTTTATCGCTTCCTTGTTCCAGAAAGCTTCGTTCTTAACTAGGTCGATTTCTGAGTTGGCGATCATCCTTCCAATGCGAAAAGGGCCGTTTGTGACAACTTGCATCGGTTGCTCTAATTCTGCTTCCGTTAGGTGGGAGGGTACGGGGAGAAAAGAAGGGAAAGAGGTGAGTGAAAGAAAATAGGGAGTAGGTCGTTCTAATTCAACGCGAAGCGTTTTGTCGTCTAGAGCCTGTATAGCGACGTCGCTTAAAGGTCGCTGCCCTTTTGCAGCCGCTTCGCAGTTTTTAATCGAGTAGAATAGATAAGTGCAGATCGAAGGGAAATGGGGATCGATAATTTTTTTCCAGGAAGCTTCAAAGTCGTAAGCGGTAACGGGTCGACCATCTGTCCAAGAGGCGTCTCGCAGGTGAAAAAGATAGACCGTCTTATCAGGAGATATATCGACCTGGTCGGCAATAGCGAACTCGGGGGATCCATCGGCTTGGCATCGGGTTAACCCATCATAAACGAGGCAAATCAGGGTAGAGGAGACAAAATCTCCACTTTTTCTTGGGTCGACTGTGAGGGGGAAAGTATTAAAGGCGATTCGGAGCGTATTCGACGCCTTGGGCGTTGAACAGCAAGCAGAAAGGATAATACAGACGGCGATGATCAATCTTGTCATGGAAAAATATAATACCTGAAAGATCCACAAAACCTCAAAGAATTCTCTTGCCCGTTGAGAACTTTATTTTGTAGTGTGGCGATTATACCTCTTGTGATTCAAGAATCGGTTTTGGGGAGCCATATGCGCCCAAAATTTTCATCAGGCGTAGCCGGAGCAAAAATGGCCTCCTATTAGAAATAGGGGTTATTTTTGCGGATGGAAATTATGGGATGCAGATGGTTTCCAAAGGCCGATTCTTGAATCACGAGAGGTATAAGAGGATGTCTGTAACGTAAAGGGAGCGTATGCAATATTTTGTCCAATATCTGAAAAGCCTTTTTTTTAACTTTCTCACAGTTTTTTTCGCCAATCATATTCTATCGGGGATCGATGTATCGAATCCGACGAAACTGCCTCATGTTGGCGGAGATATGATTTTTGCTTTTGCCCTGGGGATTTTGAACGCTTCGATTTTTCCTATATTGAAGCTGACTCGCCACCACCTGTCTGCAGCAGCGATTGCTGTCGTTTCGATTCTATTGAACTTCACAGCCTATGCGTTGATTAAATTCTTGCCTGCGGGGATTGAGATTTCGAGCATAGAAGGATATTTCTTTGGATCTCTGATGGTTTCGTTGGGTAGCTTTTTAACTAATTATGTGGAGATGAAGCACTTCCAACATCCACATACACCCTCGAAGCCTGAACATAAACATGATCACAAAGCAGATCAGCAATGAGCTATTTGCGCAGCCTGTTTTTTAATTTTTTGGCCGTGTTTTTTGTAGATCGGGTCTCTCCCGGAGTGCAGATCGCCTATTTTGAGCAAGTTCCCGACATTGGAGCGGATATCCTTTTTTCTGCTCTAGTCGGATTTTTTAATGCCTCAATTTTACCCGTTTTGATGATTTTAGAGCTAAAACCTAACGACTTAAAATTGGCCATTCTTACTTTTATAGTCAGCTACACGGCCTTTATTGTTATTTCCTTTGCCCCTTTTGGGATTCAGGTAACGAGCCCTTTAGGTGTATTTATAGGGGGAACGATCGTTTGGGCGGCCGCTTTTTTAACGAACCATCTGGAATTGCGCCATTATTCCCGGATGAATAAAGATTAAAATCCGTAGTTAATGCTCCCCCCTACGTAAGGGGATCCTCCGAGGTCTGTATACAGGGGCGCTCTTCCGTTCTGCTTTTTAATGTAGAAAGAGCCTCCGAAATTCCAGCCAATATAGGCTTCGATTTCCAATCTTAAGAATTTTTCATAGCGAGCATTCAATTCGGTCCCTATGGAGGAGTAGGAGAACACCGAGCGGGGTTGGGGTTCGTTATTGCCGGTTCGAAAACGCTCTTTTAATGGGCGGCCTTTGATAGCCAGGCTCCATTGTTTATCGAATTGGTATTGAATTTTGTAATCGAGAGGAAATACAAAATAAAAGAGCCAGTGTTTATTTGGAGCATAGTCGAGGCCAATGATGGGATAGACCTCGGCTCCCCTCATCCCTGTGTACCCATATACACCAACATGATAATGCCAGTCGTTCCAGATTTCATAAGCGCCCCAAAAAAGGGCGGAAAAGAGGTTGTAACGGTTGTTCCCAAAGTGTTGTATGTCCATATTGCAGTCGAGGCGCGCTATCCATCGCCACTGTTCAATGGCGTTTGTGTAAAAGGTGAGGCCAAACTGCATAAAATAGAACCGAGTCGTAGAAAATTTGGGGTTTTTATCCCAATTCATTTCAAACGTATTCCATTCGATGCGGGGGATAAAAAAATTCTTTTCATTGATCGGGGCGATTAACGAGACGGATGCATTGGTTTTGTTAAAGCGCAGCTTCCCATTGTAGGAGGTGTTGGAAATATCGGCCTTTCCCATAGCAATCACGGTGCCGCCTACATGGAGAGGGTGGACATCCCAATAGGTATAGGTGGCCTCTTCATTGGCTGCAGCTCTTAGGGGAAGCGTAAAAAGCAAAGTGAATGCCATAATAAAAGCGGTATATTTCATGAGTTCTCAATGGGGTGAATTTTTTATATCTGCGCCAGTCCCAACATACGGGAAAATTCTTCTTCTCGACGTAAGGGATCTAGCTTCTGGACCTTTGTGGTGGAGTTTTGTTTCGATACTAAAAAGTGGTGAGCCGCACATCGAGCTACTTGGACAAAATGGGTAACGCAGATGACTTGGGCGTGGCGGGCCAGAGCTTGGAGTTTTGCGCCCAAAATAGTGGCCGTTTGCCCCCCTACATTGCTATCGATTTCGTCAAAAATTAAACAGCCGCTTTTTTCTCTATTGGCTAGTACCGTTTTTACCGCTAATAAAAGGCGGGAAATTTCCCCTCCGCTCGCGCATTGGTCTATTCGTAGAAGGGGGTAGCCGGGATTGGCTGAGAATACGAACGAGATCTCATCAAAGCCATTGGCCGAGAGCTCTTTGGGGGTAATTTCAATCGCAAATCGGGATTGGGAGAGGTTGAGGCTACTCAATTCAGTTTCAATGGCCCGAGAGAAAAGGGGAGCCGCTTGCTCGCGAGCGTGCCTTAGAGCTGCAGCTTGATTCCGATTTTCTAATCGGATGGCATGTAAGGCTTTTTCTAGTTCTTGTATCTGATCCTCAAGGTGAGAAAGGCGATCGATTTGGCTACGCCGCTCCTTTCGCACCCGATCGATATCGGCCATGGGCCCAAACCGTTTTTTTAATTTTTCAATCACCGCTAGCCGCTCTTCCACGGCGAATAGACGGTGGGGATCGGCTTCCAGACGATCAGCGTAGGCGCGAAGAGAAAAGGCCGCCTCTTCCAATTCTAGTCCCGAGCGTTTAATGGCCTCGCAAGGATCGATTAGGCGTGAATCGAATTGGAGCAGATGATCGAGGGGGATTCTCTTAAGAGCAGAAATTACGGGGTGTTGCCCTTCTTGTAAAAGAGAGAGGATCGAGTGGATCGATTCCACTAGTTGCTGACTATGGCTTAACAGGTGGTGCTCCTGCGCAAGCGCCTCCTCTTCTCCGGGCGATACGTTCGCCTCTTCTATAGCCGTCAAATCACTTTGCGCCCTCTCCTCTAATGCGCTGCTTATCCTCTTTTCTGCATGCATTGCCTCCAATTGCGAGGCTAAAGAGAGCTCTTGATTGTAAGAGGTGTTAAACAAAGAAACCGCAGGTTCGAGTCCTGCAAATAGATCGAGCCATTTCCGTTGTTGGCTATGGCTGCAAAGGGTGGCCGAGGTATTTTGATCTACGAGTTCAATGGAACTGCCGACGATTTTTTTTAACGTCGTTAAGCTGATCTGCTGCTCTTCAAAAAAACAGCGACTTTTGCCGGAGCTGTGGATCTCTCTTCTGAGAGAGACCGTTTCTGTTTGCCTGCATTCGATCCCTTCTTCTTGCAAAGCTTCTATCGGAAGAGGGGAGAGTTGCGCTTCAACAACCGCAAGAGACGCTCCTTGACGGATTTGTTGGATATCGGCTCGCGCTCCTAACAGGAGGCGAATGGCGGTCAAGAGGGCCGACTTGCCCGAACCTGTCTCCCCTGTAATGATATTCAGCCCCTCACCAAATTCAATGTGGGCTTTTTCCACTAAAATCAGATTTTGGATAGACAGCTTATGAATCATAGCTCTTTCATCGTTTTGAAGTGCGTTTTGGCGACACGCCCCATGATCTCGGGACCTTTTAGGACGATAAGCTTTCGGGCCGCGACAATCACCTGTTTGCTGGCCCCTTTGGGAAGTTCCATCCCCATCTCTTCGCTCAATGTTTGTATCCCTTCGACAAAGCCGGCTCGGGCTATAATTGAGGCGGCCGCAACGACCAAGTCCTCTTCGCCCCTCACTTTTTGTTCGAGGTGGACCTCTAACTTTTTTTGTTTTAGGGAGGTCTCTACCACTACAGGATTGGCGAACTGATCTAAAATTGCCCGTTTGCAGCCCGTTTTTTGCACTAAGTCCCCTAAAGCCGCCACGTGCATCCAAGCGAGAAGGCGATTTAAATTTTTAAATTTCGCGTAGAGTTCATTGTATTTGTGAGGAAAAAGGCGAATCGACGTATAGGCATAGGAGGCGCGGATTTTTTTTGCGAGTTTTGCAATTGTAGCGGGCGAGAGATTTTTGCTATCTTTCACTCCCATTTTTTGCAATTCGGCGATGCCGGGACTATCGGCGTAGACAGCCGCCACGCAAAGAGGACCAAAAAAATCTCCTTTACCCGCTTCGTCCATCCCAATCCGAGGAGTGATATCCAATAAAGCTCCGGGATGAGAGAAATGGAAGTGATTGAGGATCTCAGGCTCTAGGTAAAATTCGATGAAAGGGGCCATCTCTTTCCCTTGGACCGTTAGTTTCCCCGATTCGTACAGAGTGCAGGAAACCCCCCTTTTTTTTGCGGAAAAAATTGTATAGGGGGGAGTGGAGATCTCAAATCCTTGAGAATCGAGATCTGCCTTGAGCTTATCGGCCAGAGACAAATCGACGGAGGCGGTGAAACAAGATATTTTAGACATCTTGGTTTTGAGTTTAAATGCTTGGATCGAATTCCTCAAGTGAGATATTGTTGTATTGGTAATGAGGTGATGGCATGAATGACGGGTTAAAAAAGATGGGAGAGACGTTTCGGTCGAAACGGGAAGAGCTGAACTTATCTTTGAAAGAGGTGGAAAACGCCACATCGATCCGCGCCCTCTATCTCCAGGCGATTGAAGAGGGGAGAATTAACCACTTTCTCTCGTCTGTTTATTCCCTTGGTTTTATCCGGCAATATTCGAATTTTCTCGGTTTCGATTACGATAAATTGAATAAAGATCATCCTGAAGCGTTCCGGCTTCCTCCAGAAAAGCAAGATTTCGCTTATGGAATAGGTACCTTAGAGACCAGGAGCAGTCCCAACGGAGGGATCCGCTGGATGNNGTGGGGCGCAATCACAGTTCTAATGCTCGTCTCCGCCTGGTATTTCGCCAAATTCCTCGGCCTTGTCGGTTAAGAAAATGGACGTGCCGTGACGTCTTTAGCTATTTTAAGCTTTCTGTTCTTAACGCTTTCCTTTGTTAGCCTCTGGATTCGGCGTGATCTGAAAGTCTGGGGCGCTTTATTAGGCCTTAGCCTTTTTTGCGCCTTTCTTAATGGGAATGTTTCCTGGATAGGACTGACCATTGTTGCAAGTTTAACGGCCTTGTGGTTTTCCTACGCTAAAAAGCCCAGCTTGCCTCTTTTTCTTCTTCTCGTGATTGCGTCGATCTGTTTTAAGCTCCGCCTTTTCCCAGGCTTCCAAGCTGTTTTTATTACGCCCAAGTTTCACGTCCGATGGGAAGGGGCTATTATTGGATTACTTCCCTTGGCTCTCGTAGTTCCTCTAGCTCGAACCCCACACGATTGGAAAAACGTCATGAAGGGGCTTGTTATTGGATGTGCAGGGATTGGTCTTTTAGCTATCTTGGCTACAATAGGAAAAGTCACTCAATGGGATTTTAAACTCCCTAGCTTCATGGCAACAAGAGTTTGGAGCAATTTGTTCCTCACCTCTATTCCGGAGGAGGGATTTTATCGAGGTTTTTTGCAAAAGGGGTTGAGCCATTATTTTCATAATACGAAGAAGGGGAAAATAGCCGCTTTGCTCATCACTTCCGTGATCTTTACATTGGCTCATATTTATTGGAGCCCTAACGTAGCTGTCCTAGGTTTTGTTTTCCTAGCCAGCCTCCTATACGGCGGCGTCTATTTAATTTCGGGGAAAATCGAGAGCGCGATCTTATGCCACTTCCTTCTAAATATCATCCACATGACATTTTTTGAATACCACGCGATGTGAGTGTGTTTATACCTATCGTGACTCAAAAGTTGATTTTTGACTGCGCC
>PLXF01000123.1 GCA_003151315.1 Parachlamydiales bacterium | reverse complement strand
GCGGGGCGACTGGTTTCATTTAATGATGGAAAAGACAAGGTCATTTTTGGTTACGACGGAGAAGGACGGCGAGCTTTCAAGATCGTTAACGGAGAAAAAACGTCTTTTGTTAACGATCCGGCGGCTACCCTCAGCAGGGTTCTATTAGAGAAAGACGGTCAAGGTAAGACCAAAAAACGGTACGTATATGGATGTTCCCGGGTTCTTGGATCTGGGGTTTCCGGTACTCAATTCTACCTATATGATCAGCCAGGAAAAAGCGTCTCGCTTTTAGTCGATAAAAATCAGCAGGAAATAGAGCGGTATGCCTATACCCCTTTTGGCTTCAAGAGTCAATCGAGCAGCATTGGAAATTCGTATGGTTATGCAGGGGAGGAGTACGATGCAGAGACCGGCCTTATTTATCTTAGGAATCGCTACTATGATCCTGAGATTGGGAGATTTATTTCACCCGATTCAGTCTTGGGTATTTTAGGTGATCCACAAACCCTTAATTCTTATGTTTATGTCAGGAATAATCCTGTCAATTTAATTGATCCTTCAGGATTTTATGCGGTTAAGGTTCCTTTAACTTTTTATGGAAATTATCCAGGAACTCAAACGCCTGGCGGCAAATCTCGAGTGGGCCACGGTTGGATAGGCGGAATAGATGCAGAGGGAAACGAATTTAACCAAGGTGCTTGGCCTGATAAGCACGAAAATAATATGCACTTTGATGAAAGCACAATGTCTTATTGCAAAGAAACTGTCAGCTTGACGATATGGGTCTCTCCAGAACAGCAATTGCTTGCAAGACAGGTCGGAAATTATCAGCATTGGACGCCATACGATAATTGTATCGACCATGCGGTTAAATCGATGGATGCAGTGGGGTATCCTCATCCGAGTTTCAAGGCTTTTCCTAGCGGAATTTCAGCGCCCAGAAAATTTTGTAATTGGATGTTGGAAGAGAGTAAGCATATTGATCCAAGATTTCTACCAGATAAGGAAGGGCTTGGTTTGTCATATGATTTTGACCATTCTCAATTTCAAATCGGGAATCAGGATCACAGCTTATTATTTCAGCCGAATTACGGAGGGATTTCTCTCTCAAAAACAGCTGAGATGATGACGAACATTTCCGATATTGCGGGGGCAGTCTTTGATCGAAAAACTGGGCAAATGATTCTTTATGGGACGAAAGATCTGTCATTGCCTCAAATGCACCTTGATGATTTGGCCGTGGCAGTTCGTTCTGTGTATGGATTGGGAGAAAAAGCGGCGCAAGATCCTGGTATTTCTATGGACCCAGATCCTAACCCTCCAAAAAAGAAGAAAAAACCTCAAGCTAGAATGGTTGTCTCTTATTTTGGTGAGACGAAAGACACGCGATTTGGGCAGGTGATGTTCGAGGCTGACCGTCTTTTAAAAAATCTTATTCTGGGAAAGGATAATTGCACAGGCAAGAATTTTAAAGCCCACGTTGGCGGCTACCGCGATCTTCTAGAGCTTTATGGCCGGGAGAAACACTTGCCTCCCTACTTCACATGGCGCATGTGGTTTATTCCTCAGAAGATTAGCCTTGTGCAGTCGGAGGATGGGACTTCTATGGTGTTCGACGAGGTCCGTATGCAGGTCCTCACTGAATCGCAATTTAAAGGAAGTAATTACCGCGATCATGCAGCGGAAACTTTCGCTTCCCATTTCACGCAAAATTATGATGGGTTTGCAAATGAATTTCCTGTCCTTCAAGACTTGAAAAGACTTGGTAAAATTACGGGTGTTGTTAAATGGATCAAAGATCAAGAGATACCTTTTGATCTTTCATTTTTTAGAAGTTACGCGCCTCAATTTGTTAGTACGCCGACCTATACCCATCAAATAGGAGATGCCGAATATCGAATGGTGATTAGCGGGGGTGTAACCTATCATCTGGATGAGAGCAACTTTTCTACTTCAGATGGATGGCAGGCTAATGACATCAAAGATGAGGTATTGCGAGGCAGATCGGGAGAAGAAGAGTTAACTTGGGATTTTGGCAGAGGCTATACTGCTGTTGCTCAAACGTTCGCCAGATCGCTTAAAGTTGGAAATGTGAAGAAAACTTTTGTTGATATGAGTTTTCCTGTTCTGGGCAGTGTCCCTTTAGCTCTTGTTCGAACCTATAACTCTTTCAATGAGCAAAGATCGGCACTGGGGGTAGGTTGGGAAATTCTTCCTGCAAAATTGCGCTTTCCCTCTGAAAAAAGATGGCGTCGTTTTCAAGATGGAACGGAGCTGCAAGTGTACTCCGAGATTTTTGTAGGGGTTGAAAGCCAAGAGACGCTCTATAAACTCATGGGACTTGATGCTGGGAAAAAACCGATTTATCGCGCCGAGAGTAAGGCTGGTTTTTTGATTGAAAATGGAGATGGAATCTTTATCCTTTCCCAAAAACAGGAGCATCTTTTCTTTGATTCCGACGGTAAGCTTGTCAAGATCAGCGATAAAAGTGGAATGTCAATTGACTATGGGTATGAGGCAGAGAGATTGGTTTCCATTTCTTCTCAGGGGACTCCGGTCATTCAGCTTGAATATGAAGGGCCCAAGATCATTCGCGCTGTGGGAGCTGGAGGTAAAACTGTCTCTTATTTCTATAGTCCCGAAGGTCAGCTTAGGGAAGTTCGGGATAAGGCAGGCGCTCTCATGAGTTATGCCTATGATAAAGATTTACATCTCACGGCTATTTTTGATGCAAAGGGGAGCAAAATTTTTGAAGCAAGCTACGATATTTACAGCCGTGCGGAAGAGAAAAGTATTCAGGGAACGCGGCTTAAGCAGGAGTTCAGTTTGTCTGAGCGAAGGGCTCGAGTAGAGGGTCCCAACAATTTTTTCTTGGAAGAACAGTTTGATGAAAAATATCGGCCTCAGCGAATTGTAGATTCACTAGGAAGGGGGTTAGAGCTGAGTTATTCGGGGACTTTCGGTCCTGAGAAGACTATTGATAACAATGGGCTGGAGGTTTCTTACAAATATGACGTCTTAGGCCGACCCATTAAAATAAGCGATGCCTATCGAGGGGAAAGGAAATTTGAATTTGATGAATCAGGCAATCTTCTTGAAGAAACCGATGGGCTTGGAATAACTACCGCATATCGATATGACGCATACGGAAGGTTGATAAAGATGTATAAACCATTTCGTCTTAATTTTTTGAGTATAGAAAATGGAAAAGTAACTAAGAAAGGAGATGAGCGATTTACGACCTCTTTTCGATATGACTCTCAAACAGGAAGTCTTCTTTCTATTGATTTTCCTGGCGGCGGCAGGAAAAATTTCCAGTTGGATGAGAGGGGACTTCCTCTAGAAGTTTGCTATCCCAACGGATTCATTTCGAAAAGAGCCCACGATGATCGCGCGCGTCTCATTGAAGTTTCTGAATCGGGCAAAACCATACGGTATGCTTATGACGAACGAGATCGAGTGACAAAGATCTCTTCTCCTTTTGGTGAAACGGTGTATTCATATGACGGCAATGGAAACGTATTATCGAAAATTGACCCTCTAGGTCTAACCTCTGTTTTTGATTATGATGACAAAGATCATTTGGTACAGGTTGTAGATGCTTTGGGAGGGATAAGCTCTTATGAATACAGCTCTTTTGGCGGATTGACTAAAATCACGCTGCCAAACGGTTCGATTAGAGAAATTCTTTACGACGAGTTTGAGCGTCCAGTAGCACTGAAATAAAGGAGTTAATAAATGTTGTCATGCCGTCGAAGTTTTTTCCTCGCCTTATCAGTTTTAACCGTAGAGATTTTACCGCTTTGCGCCTTTGAAATTCCGATTGAACTTGCTCCTGGATCGATCATTCATGTGGACACAGATAGCGTGCAGTGCAACGATGAGGATCAAACAGTCACCCTTTTTTTAAATGCAGATGAAATTGAATTTCTGTTCAAGCGCCCTGAATTTTTAGCCCATTTTGAGAGGAAAATTCAACAGCAGTGGAATCTTCCTGTTGTAAATATTATTTGCAAAGATGTGGATGCTCTTCGATGTTCAGAGATCAGTATTTCCACAACTCCTCCAGGCAACGAGATCATTTTCAAAGGTTACGAAATCCCCAATCCTTCTCAAAGTCGAGACACAGGCTGTCAGATTAGGACTTTTTCTTATAAGAAAATAAAGAGAGAAGATGAGAATTATGCTAGTAATATTTTTATGCGGTCTTTCATTGTAACGGAGAATCAAGTATCGCTTTTGTTTTCAAATTCTTTTCGGCATCTTACTCAGCTGAGCATTGGAGAGTTGATGGGGCAAAAAGCCTACTTGGTCGTTCAAATCAGAAATGACGGCAATAATGAAGTAGAAGGTGAATTGCAGTTTAGGCATCCCACTGAGTGGTTCCCTGTTCCTATGAGCATAAAATTACCTTCCAATATGCAAGATATTTATTGTTATCTCATTCCCTTNNGGTAATGAGCTTACTTGGCCAATCGGAGGCATTAATGATTGCCCTGATATCAATTTAAAATGGGAAACGCTGCAAGTGGTTTCCTACCAATCGGAGCCAGAATGGGATGATGGGGAAGATGATTAGCCAGACCGCCTCTTCGTAGAACCTTCTATTTCAGGGTCAATTTGTGGGCCAAATCTGGGTCAGAACCCCACGGAACTTTCGCTAGCTTTGGCTAACAATTGCGTAGATCAGAAGGGCAAAATGTGGTAACTTCTCTATGCAGTTGTTAGGGCGCGTTACGCGCTGTTAGGAACACGAGCGAGACTTAAAATCCCCTGGAAGCAATTCCGTGCGGGTTCGAGTCCCGCTCCGAGCATGCCAAACCGCGGGAAGGTAAGCCTGAACTAAGGCTTAGTTACCTTCTCACTTAAAGGGGGAAGGTCCTCACGGACTGGAGCCCCTTTATTTTTTCAAATACATCTCTCCACCCAGCAGCAAAGAGCGTCAATTTTTTCCTTAATTTCCTCTATTAAATTGAAAAAAAGAAAAGGCGTTGGTTTTCCATTCTCTCCATGCAGCATTTGGATAATTCTTCGCGGCCAGGCCTTCCTGCCCGTGGAAATCTGGCTTTAAATGGGGGAACCGCCGGGGCAGGGTTCGGTTTTTAGAGGTTCCTCACCACACACTAGATTATAGAAAATTGATCCACATCGCTCTTGACCTCGCTCTGGATCAATCCCTCACGAACGCTATTTCTCTGAGGACTGATAAATGAGCTTTCCTTTCTTGATCTTTAAAAAGGAAGTTAACTTATGGAGCTTTGCGGTTTTTTTACTTTGAATATGGAAGACGTGCCATTTTCTAACGGTTAAGGCATCGGCCACTAAACTTCGATGACAACGCCACGGAACGGCTTCAGCACACAGAAGGACACACCGTTTTTTTTGCGCCAGAGCCTCTAGTTTTTCCAATGCTTTTTCAAACTGCGAGGTTTGCATGTAGTCAGCATAGCCTCGAAAGGAACTATTGATCCACCCTGTATTGATCGATTCTGCTGTTGTATGACGTAACCCTCCGAGATCTTTCTTATGGCGATAGCCTATTTTGGCTTTTTTTAGAGAACATTTTAACGTTTCTTCATTGAATTGAGGGCAATATCTCGATTTTGGAATTGTTCGAATGTCGATCACTACTTCAATGTCATGGGCGTGTAGAAGAGAGATCAAATTATCAATCGTACGTATCGAATGGCCGATTGTGAAAATACTCTTTGGGTTTTGCGGAGGATGCATGAATGGGGAATTTTCCTGGGTCCTGTTGTTTTCTACATAATTGAAAGAGCTTTTTTTTAGAATCAAAGAGTCAAATATTGAAATAAAACGGATTCCACGCCAGAATCCGACTGAGGTCCAATGGCAAAGAAAAAACATGCATCATCTTTCCTACTATTCTATGGCGCTGTCCTTCTCATTGGAAGTTTTCTGGGGCATTTGAAGGCCTCTAGTCGTGTATCTCTCATCGCCGGAATAGCATCCGGGCTTATCGTAATCGTTGCTGCTGTTGCGTCTTATAAAGGGCGCTCTTGGGGCCGGATTATTGGTTTTATAGCCACTTTTTTTCTCTTTGTATTTTTTTTGTATAGATACTTCCTGACGTTTAATTTTTTACCGGCTGGTCTCATGAGTTTATTTTCATTGGCCACTCTTTTTCTTTCTCTAAAGGAAAGAGAAGTCGAAAAGGTGTAAAATCTGTCTTATAACTTTATTTCATTATTAATGACTTGTGTTTTTGTGTGAATAAATATGCAAAAAGGTTAAAATATCGTTCTATGAAAAAATTTTCAATTCTTTTAATCTTCCCTTTTTTGGCCCTTCAAGCTATCAACTTGGAAAGTTTTTATCACATTGATAATAATACCCTTACCAACGCACAGGGTAAACGATTTCCTGCGCTCCATTTTGGGTCTCCCTTAGGTGAGGAACTGGCTTATAGGCTGAAGGATCCAGAGCAGGCTGCTACCATTCACCAAGCCTACCAGAAGCGTATAGCTCCTATCCTTCCCGAAGAGCTTGTCCCTGGATTTTCAAAAGCTCTCCTAAAAGTGAGTTGTTTTTTCGGTTCTCAGAAGTTGTCGCCAGAGAGAGGATTTTGGATCGCTTTACGGGAGGAGGGGTGTTTCTCATGGGCAGAGCAAAAGCGGCAGGCAATTACTGCTTTTATTTCTGAGGCTAATCGGCCTGCTCATCGGCCCAAAAAAGAACGAAAAGGGGGCCCTTTCACTATTGCTATTCTCACGACAACTGCAAGCGGAGGAAACGAGTCGGTAACTCAAGGGCTAGTCGATTTCTTGTCCGTATATAAAAATGTTCAAACGGTCGTTATTGATGTAGAAACTCTAGCAAAAGAGGCCGATCCAATCATGTTGGCGAGTGGGATAGTCACTTATGACGGGCTTTACGCCTCGGAGTTCCAGCAAAAAGAGGATTCGGACATTCTTATCCAGCGCGATGTGGTAACGAAACAACTGAGCAAGTATATTCCCTCTCGCTTAGGGAGTCTGCTCAAAGAAAAGCTACTAGAGACCAATCCTGATCTGATCATTTCTACTCGCAGCTATTCGTTGGACGATCTTTCTCTCGCGACCCTTGATATTCCGTTCCGGATGCTCCATTGTGACTATGAACTTTCCTTTTTTTTGCTAGATATTTATGGCAAAGTTGATTCAAGCGGGGTAAGGTTTTGGCTGCCCAGCATGGAACCGACTATATTCAAGCCTCTCTTCGTTAAAGCAGATCGTCTCGATCTTTATGACGAAAGGGATAGCCGACAAGAGCTAATGGAAAAAATAGCGCTTTTGTTGGGAATAACTCCCCGGGAGGTCCAAAAACAATTTGAGTGTATTGGTTATCCAACTCGGTCTGAATTCAAACGGATTACCGATTTTCAGGAGCTTGAAAGCCTCCGACAGAAGTGGGATATACGGCCCAATGAAACCCCTATTTTGGTTTCTATGGGAAAGAACGGAGTTGGCACTCTTGAAAAGATCTATGATCAGCTTGCTAAGCTTCCGCCTCATCAATGGAAATTCATTTTTATCTGCGGGAAAAATGAGGGGCTAAAAACCAAATTAAAAAACAGGCTTTCTTCCACCCCGGCCAATCGATTTACCATTTACGGGTTTCTTTCTCCTGAAGAGATGAATGATTTAATGAATCTTTCTCCGGTTAAAATTACCAAGCCGGGGGGGGCGGTTACAACAGAGGCTCTTGTAACAAAGACCTATCTGTTAATGATGGATTCTCATCCTTGGGAAGGGGCCAATGGAGCTAAAATCGAAAGCATGGGGCTTGGTCAACAAGTTCGCACGGATCTTTCTCTGGAAGCTCAAATTGAAGAGGCTCTTGTTAAGGCTAAGGTAGCTCGTACTTCTCACTTTCTTACAGTACTCGATTGGAAAAGTTTGTTATTGAATGAATTGAGAACGATTGCCGGTTCTGTTGATGCCGTACAATCAGACCTGCTGCTTCGGTAAGGGACGGCGAATTCGTTGTCATAAAGGACCGGAACCGTTGGTGATTGAAGGATATTTATATGCCCACTCCTATTTCTCTAACTACACAAAGACTTATTTTACGACCTTGGAAGGAGGCAGATTTTGAGCCTTTTTTCCAATTGAACGCCGACCTTCGGGTCATGGAGTATTTTCCTTCCGTGCTGAGCCGTGAAGAGAGCGACCAATTAGCTTTTAGAATTAAGGTGAAATTAGAAGAACAGGGATGGGGTTTATGGGTTGCAACTTTGGTGGAATCGGATCGATCTATTGGGTTTATTGGATTGAACGAGGTGACTTTTTCGGCTCCCTTCACGCCTGCAGTTGAGGTGGGATGGAGGCTCGCTTACGATTATTGGGTAAAGGGTATGCGACTGAAGGGGCTTTGGCGTCTTTACGCTTTGGCTTTGAAACGCTCAACTTGCCCGAAATTGTCTCTTTTACCGCTGTCGAAAATACGCGTTCCCGAAATGTCATAGAAAAAATTGGCATGCATAGGGACGCAAAAGATGATTTCGAGCATCCAAGGATTCCTGAAGGGCACTCATTAAGACACCACGTTCTGTATCGCATTGATCGGGAGAAGTGGGATGAATAAGTACTTCTGTTTTTTTTTACCGCTGTTTTGTTTTTTGATTGAGGCTAGAGAATAAATAGTGGTTACAATTCCAAAAGCTGGAACGAATTATCTCAATTTAATAATTAGCAATTTATTGGATATTCAGGTTTTGCATCCTATAGGTCCTTTATATAGCAAAGCTCAGTATGATCGGCTTAAAGAGAATAGCGACGTTGTTGTTGTGTGGCATTCTGAACCTCTTGTATTGGATTTAATTCCCAAAAGAGTTCCCGTGCTTTTTTTGGTTAGAGATCCAAGAGATGTGGCCTTATCTGCTGTAGATTTTATCGATAAGGGGCACTATTGGGAAGGGATCGATTGTTGTTCTTGGAACAGGCTAACAAGAAAGGAACGGATAGAGGTAGTGATCGATAAGGTGTTTAATGAAAGGGGTTTTTCTGTGTCAAATTTTTTTGAGACAGCTATCCAACTGATTATAGCAAATGACTGTTGTATTTTGAATTATGAAGAGCTCTCGCCCGAGTGCAATAGCGATGAGTGTTTAGCTGAGGTTGTTAAAAGAATTGGACGGTTTTTTAACCAAGAAGTAAGTTGTGCACAAGCCAAGGAGGTTATTGCAAAATCCTTCAAAAACAGTAGTTGCTGGTCGTTAAATAAGGCTAAAGTGTTTCGGTTTTTAGAAGAGGAAAAAGAGGTGATAGAGACGTTAGAAGTAAAGCTGGGGAAGTATATTGATTGTTTTAATTATGTCCGATCTATGCCCAACGTAATTCAAGAATCGGTTTTGGGATATACTGCGCCCGCTTACAACGGTTTTGTGGTCGAATAATGGTGATGAAATTTTTGGAATTTCTTTCGTATAAAGTTTTCAAATAGGATTACGGGGACGATTAAAAATGTAATAAGAGTAGAGAAGAGCAGCTCTTCTGTGTCTAAGTTTGACGACTTAAAGAGGTAATTCATAAAAGGGAGGTAGATGAAGGCGGCTTGCGCTAACAGTACCGCTCCCACTCCGATGAAGATGGTCGGATTGGAAAAAAAGTGGGTTGAAGAGAAGCGAAAAGATCTACAATTAAACAGATAAAAAACTTGGAAGAGGATCAGGGCTGTCACCGCGATCGTCTGCGCTTCTGACAAAGCCATCTCTGGAGCGGTGCCTTTTCTAATTTCTGCTTTATATTCCCATAGAAAAAGTCCTATTGTCCCCATCGCCATAACAACGGCGACGAGTAGGGTTTTTATCAAGAGAAAGCTGTTTAAAATCGAGGCGTTTTTCTTTCGGGGAGGGCGTTTCATGATATCGGGCTCGGCCGATTCAAAGGCTAAGGGCAAAGAAAGGGCTACGGCTACAACTAAATTTACCCATAAAATTTGGACGGGGGACATAGGCTGTAGTAAAATCCCTTCATGAAAGGGGAAAAATAGGACCACGAAGAGAACGACGAGCGATTGTCCTAGACTTGTGGGCAGGATGAAGGCGAGCGATTTAATCAGATTGTCATAGACTCGGCGCCCCTCTTCTACGGCAGTTTGGATGCTCGCGAAATTATCGTCTGCCAAAACCATATCTGAGGCCTCTTTAGCCACCGCGGTCCCTTTGATCCCCATAGCGATGCCAATGTCGGCCCGTTTTAATGCAGGCGCATCATTGACGCCATCTCCGGTCATGGCTACGACATGACCGAGTTCTTGGAGAACTTCGACTAAGCGCAATTTATGTTCTGGCGATACGCGCGCGAAGACATGGGCTTCTTTGACAGCTCGTTTCCATTCGGCGGCATTGAATTTGGCCAGATCCATTCCGGTTACCACCTTTGTCTCTTGTAAGATGCCTAAATGTCGGCCAATCGCTTCGGCGGTTATCGGGTGATCGCCGGTGACCATTTTTACCGTAACGCCCGCTTCGCGGCAGGCTTGAAGGGCTTTATAGACCTCTTCTCTGGGAGGATCGATCATCCCGGTAAGCCCCAGCAGGGTAAACCCGGTTTTTATGTTTGTTTCGTCGATGAGAGAAAGAGAAGACTCCACTTTTTTTCTAGCGACAGCCAATACGCGCAACCCCTCTTTTGCCATCACAAGAACCTGCTCTTCTATAAGGCAGCTATTTATATCGCTGCATATAGCTAAGATCTCTTCAGGAGCCCCTTTAACGAAGATATATTGTTCCGCGGTAGAGGCATTTAAAGTGGCCATTATTTTCTTTTCTGAGGTAAAAGGGATGATATCTTTTCTCGTCCACTCCTCTCGCAGCTCATTTTCTAAGAGGCCCCTTTTTCTTCCACACACAATCAGGGCGATTTCGGTGGGATCGCCAATAGGAGCTATTCCGCCACGAGTTTCGTTTAAAGAGGCCTCGTTACATAAAATAGCGGCTTTTAATAATTCAAAGATCTCTTTCTGATCGGCCGATTCAGAAGAAAAGGTCCCTTCGAGGTTGTAACCGATTCCCGAAACAAAAGAGCTGCCTGAGGGGGTCCAGAGTTTTTGGACTGTCATCTCATTGCAAGTAAGAGTTCCCGTTTTGTCTGTGCAAATGACACTGGTGCTGCCGAGCGCTTCTACGGCCGGCAATTGACGAATAATGGCCTGTTTGCGGGCCATTCGCCGAACGCCGATGGCTGAAGTAATAGTAATAATAGCAGGAAGACCTTCAGGGATAGCTGCGACTGTCAAAGCGATCGCAGCAAGGCCTGCGTCGAAGAGGGAACTGCCCCGCAAACGGCCGATCAAAAACAGAGCGAAACTGACAATTAAAATTCCCCAGGTGATTCCGCGCGCGATTTTTTTTATGGTGCCGGTCATCGGCGTTTCTAGAGGGGTGACATGTTCTATCAAAGTGGAAATCTTCCCGAATTCGGTTTCTAGTCCCGTAGCCACTACGATCCCCAATCCCACTCCTGCTGTGATATAGGTGCCATTAAAGGCCATGCATTTTTGGTCGGCAACGGGAACTTCGGCGGAGAGCTTCTCTATCCGTTTGTCCACAGGAAGCGATTCCCCCGTTAATGTGGATTCATCACATTGCAGATTTTTGATCGAAAATAGACGTAGATCGGCAGAGACCCTGTCTCCTGCCTCTAAAACTACCACATCTCCCGGTACGATATGGGATGAATGGATCGATTTCGTATGGCCTGCGCGGAGCACCATGGTTTTGTGGGGGATTAAAGAGGTTAAGGCTTTTAAGGTTGTGTGGGCCCGATATTCTTGGATAAAACCGATGATCGTATTGAGCACAACGACGGTAAAAACGACTAAGCTGTCGGCGATTTTACCCAGCAGTAGAGCCATTGCTGTGGAAAAAAGTAATACATAGACAATGGGGTTGTGGAGCTGTCTCCACAAAATGCGAAGAAGAGTTTCCTCATGGGCTTGGCGCAGTAAATTAGGACCGAACTCTTGCAGCCGTTTTTGCGCCTCTTTCTCCTCTAGTCCCGATAGAGAGGTGTTCAGTTGGTGGCAGACCTCCTCTTTTTCTAGAGCATGCCAAAGTTTTTGCTGCTGAAATATTGGGTTTTTTCTCTCCACGAAGCATACCTTGGCTTAAAAAATTTTTTGCATTTGGAAAAAGAGATAGAGAAAAAACAAGAGCGTGGCCAAAGAGATAAAATAGCCAATGAGGACAAACAGACCATCATCTTCGAGCAACCCTAGGCTTAGGAAAAAGATGGACCAAGCCGCGCTTAGATTGGAAAATGGGATGGGCAAGGGGAGCGCTAATAAGATGCCTAGAGTGAAAATAAGGAGGCCGTTGACAATTTGCGTGAAACGGTAGCCGCAGACCCAATCGAGCCTCGGGTGGGTCCAGCGCTGCACTTTTTTAATTATAGGAAGGGCTTTGTCGGTGATCTTTAGGAGGAAGGGGCTCGCGATGGTTTTATCTAATAATTTAGTAGGGAGCCAAATGTGTTTGCCAAAAATCATCCGCAGACCAATCAGCGAGATAGCCAACGCAAAGGGGATAGAGAGTCCGGGAATTTGCAGCGGTTGGCAAAAGGGAAGGATCAATAAAATAAGGAGCAACGATCTCCCTTTCCCAGAAAAAATAGTGATTATTTCTCTGACAGATAGAAATTTTTCCTGCGCTTTAGAGCGCAAAAGGGCGATCATATCTTCTAAGTGAATCGCACCCGTTATTTTTTTCATGGAGGGCCTGTGTATATATGGGACAATAACTGATTGGCAACAGGTGTGTAACTAAAAATCAAAACGTCCTTCAAGTTGCTCTCTATCGCAGAAGATTTTAAATTCTCAAGGGGCTGTTTCCTTTTAGATAAATTAATTAATCAATAACTATTACCGGTGGCCATATAAAGAAAGTGGTAACATATTATTTTACGGATGGGTATACGCAAGTTAATTCAAGAATCGGTTTTTGGGGGCCANNTTCATCAGGCGTAGCCGGCGCAAAAGCGGTTTATAGAGGTGAGGTAATAATGTTGCCCTGCCGGTTTCTTTTTCTTTTCTTAAGCGTTTCTTTTGGTGCCTTCGCTCAACAAGAGGCTGAGCCTGAACCTTCTGTTGTGGAGAGTGTGCCTCAGAAGGCTCGGCTTGAGGTTTTGCAGCTTGTGGGGGAGCAAATGGTGGCGATTCCTCCTGAGGACTTCCAAGGGGTCGATGTTTGCGAATTATATGTCCCCGGAGACAGTGTGGAATTGCTGGAAAGGCTCGAGGTCTATTTGCACTGGCCTATTAATGATGAGACTTTAGAGGCGATTACTCAGGCTATCTATGCCTATTATGAAGAGGAGGGGGAGTCGATTATTGAAGTTTCCCCTTATGCCATTGATAGTAAACGGGGCGTCCTTCAGTTGTTGGTTAGGATGGAAAGCCCTCCTGCGGTTTTGCCGGAAGAGGAGGGGGTCCGATTGGAGGTGTTGCAGGTGGTGACGGTGGAAATGGTGGCGCTTCCAGAAGAGAGTTTTAAAGGGATCGATGTCAGTGAGCTGGAGATAGCCTCAGGAGAGGAGCTGAAACGGCGGTTGCAGAAGTTTCTCGAAAGGCCGATCACGGAAAAAAGGCTGCAGCGGATGCGAGAGGTGATCTGGAGCTACTTGGAGGAAACGGGAGTGATGCTAGATGAACTGGTGCAGGTCCAGGTAGATCCAGATGAAGGGATCTTGCAGGTGGTGGTGAAGATTCGAAAGGAAGAGCCTACGATAGAGGCGGAAAGCCTACCCGCCGTAGATGAAAATCAGGCGCGGGTGGATGAATAGTTTTGTGTGCCCTTTTTTAATCATCGAGGCGTGAAAGGTCACGTGCTCGCAGACGGAAGGGTACTGGTAGACAAAGGAACTCATCCGCCAAATGAGAGCTTCTGCTCCTTGGGTCCGATGAATTCCGATGGCGGGATCGGTAATGAAGGGGAGCTCTGATGTTGGGCGATCGATGAAATGGGTCGAACGGATCTCTTGGTTTTTGTGTAGGTAGGTGGCGATTTGGGGGTGCTGGGTCTTCATTCCTTGTTGGATCTGCTCTTTGGCCACATGTTCTAAATCTTCTGTGATAATAGCCGCATAACGACAGCCTACAATGGACGCTTTTTTGTAGATGCCGCAACCGCCGAAAGCGGAGTAAACGGGATACCAATCGTCGGCGGGAGTTAACGTGCACCGTTTGGGCATATACCACCAGTGGTTTCCTAATAGCTCCGATCCGAGGGGGAAGTTTTGATCTCTAAAGGCGTACCAATCCCAGAAAGTACCTGGGGGGTCGATCCCGTAGGCAAATATCGCATCCCATTCCCGATCGGTCTGAAAGGCTTCAATCATCCCCTCTAGACGTGGGGTAAGTTTAAAATCCATGTCCATCCAAATTAGGTAAGGAAATTCGGCATAGGAGTCGGACATAGCTTGGTCGAGAACGATGTTGCGGGCGCGGGCGATGAGCTCGGGGCGGTAAAAACTGCCATCTTCGTTGTAGTTGACTATTTGTAAGGCGAGTTCGGCGTGAGGGATGTTTTCGGTTGTGATCGATACATGGGGATTTTTACTGGCCCATTGTTTCAGTAAAAGGGGGGTTTGATCGGTGGAATTGTTCTCGTAGACAACCACGCGGTAATCGGCGAAAAGGGCTCCGATCTGTTCTATGATTTGCAGCGTGTAGGGAAGAGGGATTTCTGTATTTTGGCACACGCCGCAAATGACCACTTTTTGGGGCAGCAGGGAGGAAAAAAGGGGAAGGGTGGCGATAAGGAAAAGGAGGAATGGTTTAAGCATATTTATACCCAACGTGATGCAAAAGTTGATTTTTGACTGCGCCANNTGGCTTTGTCAAAAACCAACTTTTGCATCACGTTGTGTATAGGTGTCTATTTTTGTCCTTTTTGGCTTACAGCTTCGATTTGATCTTGCCAATAGCGCTGGGTTAATTTGTAGTGGCAGTCTGGATTGGTCAAGGCGTCAGCGTATTGATGTAGCCATTTGTCTAGGTTTTCTTCTGTCACTTCGGACCAGTCTTGGACGATGACGACGGGAAGCCCCGCATAGAGGCTATCTAAGGGAGAGGATTTCACAATCACAATGCAGCCTAAAAGCAGGTCTTCCCATGTGCGGTGGCAATCTAACCCGTTTCCGTGAGGGCTAATGGAAAAGGCGTATTGCCCTTTGGTTTTCCAGAGTCCCGATCGGCGTTGCCAAGGGGCGTGATCTATAAGTCCAGTGGAGAGAAGTTGGTTGAAAATTGATGTTCTGTCTTCGCCTAGGTGCAGGTAGCGCTTTCTATCGCCGCCACGGATCGAATCGGAATGCTGAAAATCGACGAAGGCTCGTTTTATCCTCTCTGATGTAGGGGAGAGCTGGCTTACAATTTGTTTGAGTTGGGCTTCTTGTTCTAAGGGAGATCCTACTTCGCACCAACACCCCGAAAAACCTTT
>PLXF01000008.1 GCA_003151315.1 Parachlamydiales bacterium | reverse complement strand
GAAAACCAAAACCCCTTGGATCTCTGACCATCTCAGTTGGGGACGTTTAGAAGGCGCCCATTACCATCACCTGATCCCTCTGCCCCACCGCTCTGATGTAGCCGATTATGTGGCTGAGCGGCTCCGCATCGTCCAAGATTTTCTCGAAATCCCCTTCGCATTGGAAAACATCGCCTCTGTCGCCTCTTTTGCAAATAACGAAATGTCTGAATGGGAATTTTATTCCCAGGTGGTTGAAAAGGGGGGCGTTCAGATGATGCTCGATATCAATAATGTTTATATCTCCAGCCGCAATCATGGATTTGACCCGCTCGATTTTCTCCAACAAATTCCTTTGGATAAAGTGATTCAGATTCACTTGGCTGGCCATACAGATTTGGGCGCTTATTGCCTCGATACGCACGACTGCCCCGTGAAGGATGAAGTATGGAAGTTGTATGAAAAAATTTACCCTCTCACTCACGGCGCCTCGACACTGCTCGAATGGGATGACCATTTTTTAAGTTTTGAGCAGACCTGCAAAGAGGCTATGAAGGCTAAAACGTTTCAGTCGGCCTTTGAGGTGAGCCTATGACGTGTCCGCCCCCCGCTCTTGTCGAGCTGCAAAAATGGACCGCCCAAATCATCACGCGTCCGCTAAGAGAAAGGGGAGAGAGGAATTTGCCGCAATTTGCTCCTGAAATTGTAGCTGAAATTGAACAGAGGATAGCGCCTGGCGCCCATTTAACACCGGCTGAGGTTATTGGGATTCATAACGCTCAATATTGGTTCCGACTTTTCACCCTTTTACAAGAGCAATACCCCACTATAACTCGATTGTTCGGGTACACCTCGTTCAACCGGGAGATTGCTGAGCCCTATTTTCTTTCCCATCCTCCTGACCATTGGTATGTACCCTATTTGGGGCGATTTTTACCTCAATGGGTGAATGAAGAGTATACAGGGGAAGATAAATTACTGATTTATGAAGTAGCTCTTGTCGATGCCGCTTTCGAGAAATTAACCTACAACCCAGCTTCTCAAGCTCTCCATTTACACGCCGATCTATTGCGTTTTCGAAAAGAGATGCTGCAACACGCGGCCCCTTATTGGAACGACGCGGACTTTCCCGCTCTTGAATGGGGAAAACTTACAGAATATACTGTGTCCAACTTTCCAGTGGACACAGTATATATCTTATAAATATCGAATTTAAATTAAAACGTCGACGAGTTCGTGTTTGGGGTTTTGTTTGATGCTGTATTGCTTATCCCATTGGCTATTGAACAGGGCCATGGGTCGATCGTGCCGATCGGTCACAATAATTGAGCTTGTCGATTTAGCGAATGTGTTTATGTCGCCTAAAATCCAGGCGCTGCATTGATAGGGGAGGGGAGTAAGGGTTGTTTCCACCCCATATTCATCTTTGAGTCGGTATTGCATCACTTCAAACTGGAGTTGTCCCACTGCGGCAAAGATCGGATCATGACCCGTTTTTAACATCTGGATGGCCCCTTCTTCGATTAGTTGGAGAACCCCTTTATCAAAGGATTTCCGTTTTCCCACATCTTTTGGATGGAGGCGAGCGAAAATTTCGGGTTGGAACTGCGGTAGAGGCTTAAAATTGAAGCCCCCAGAAACGGAGAGGGTATCGCCAATCGAAAACAGACCCGGATTAATTACGCCGATAATGTCCCCTGGATAGGCGACATCAAGGGTGGTTCTCTCGCCGGCAAACATTCCATGAGGTCTCGATAAGCGGAACTCTTTTTTTAAGCGGTGGTGTTTGACGACCTGATCGCGCTCAAACCGGCCAGAGCAAATGCGGATAAACGCCATGCTATCTCGGTGGCGCCGATCCATATTGGCCTGGAGTTTGAAGACGTAGCCGCTAAAAGGGACCTTTACCGGATCGATTTCTACATCGCTCCCATCTAAGCGGGTAGCGATGCGAGAATGGGGGCAGGGAGCTAGATGGATAAAAGCGTCAAAAAAGGGCTCAATCCCAAAGTTCGTTAACGCAGAGGCGAAGAAGACGGGGGTCACTTTTCCAACTAAAAAATCGTCCATCGAAAAGGGGTTTCCCGCCATTTCTAAGAGGTCTAGTTCTTCGAGGAGTTGGCTCAAGGAATCTGTGCCGATTTTTTGGGCCGCTTCGGGACTTTCTAGGGGAAGGCGGGCGATATCGGCTTTTTGAGCGCCGCCATGAGAGGTTTTGCTAAAGAAGAGGCATTCACGAGTGGTCCGATCGAACACGCCCTGAAAATCGCGCCCCATCCCGATCGGCCAATTCATCGCGTAGGAGTGAATTTGCAACACATTTTCCACTTCGTTCATCAGCTCTAAAGGATCCCTTCCGGGCATATCCATTTTATTGATGAAGGTGAGAACGGGGATTTGCCTTAAGCGGCAAACTTCGAAAAGTTTTCGGGTCTGTTTTTCGACCCCTTTAGAAGCGTCGATCACCATGATGGCGCAATCGGCCGCGGTGAGGGTTCTGTAGGTGTCTTCAGAAAAGTCTTCATGCCCTGGCGTGTCGAGGACATTAATCAGGGTGTTTTTGTAGGTGAATTGCATGGCGGAGGAGGTGATCGAAATGCCTCGGTCTTGTTCCATCGCCATCCAGTCCGAGGCGGCCGCTTTACGCCCTTTTCGCCCCTTCACCATCCCAGCCGTTAAAATCGCGCCTGAATAGAGGAGGAGTTTTTCTGTTAGGGTCGTTTTTCCGGCATCGGGATGGCTGATGATGGC
>PLXF01000087.1 GCA_003151315.1 Parachlamydiales bacterium | reverse complement strand
AGAAGATTTGACGGCCCATTTATGGGATCCCGTATTCGAGCTCTCTTTGACCCCCAATTTAGGCTATTGCTTAAGCGCGCGCGGGATTGCGAGAGAGTTGGGCGCCTCGTTAAATAAACCTCTGATTGAGCATCCTAAACACAAATTCGAAAGAAAAGCGGTCAAACAACCCATCAGCGTAACTGTTGAAGAGCCGAAATTATGCCCCCGCTATATGGGACGGCAAATCGAAGGGGTACGCATCGGCCCCTCCCCTTTTTGGCTTCAACAGCTCTTGCGAAATGCGGGAATGCGCCCCATCAATAACGGCGTCGACATCACAAATTACATTCTCCTGAAATGGGGCCAGCCGCTCCATGCTTTTGACGCCGATCTTCTAGAAGGGCACTCTCTTCGGGTCTATTGCGCTAAAGAGACGCAGATGTTCGCGTGTCTCGATGGGATCGAACGGGAAGTGGCTCCAGGCACGCTCCTCATCGGCGATCGGGAAAAAGCAACAGCCATCGCCGGCGTAATGGGTGGAGCAAATTCTGCCATCTCCGATCAAACAAAAAATATCTTTCTCGAAGCGGCCTATTTCGATCCGATGACCGTAAGGATCGCTTCGAAAAAAATGGGACTTCGCTCTGAGAGCTCTATCCGCTTTGAAAAAGGGACCGATCCGATCGGCATCGAAGAGGCGCTCGACGAAGCCTGCTCCCTTTTTGTGGAGCTTTGTGGTGGGCATCTGGCTAATCACACAATCGATCTGAAAAATGGCTCTTTTGCTCCTCGACAGATCTCTTGCCGTCCCGAACGAGTTAGAAAACTCCTCGGCGCTAAAATTTCCTCTGGCGAAATGGCGGAGATTTTCCATCGCTTAGGTTTTACGACAAAAGAATCGGGAGAGATCCTCCTTGTTTTTGTTCCCCCCTATCGGTTTGATCTGCATGAAGAGATCGATCTGGTGGAAGAGGTGGCTCGTATTTACGGATACAATAAAATCGAAAAATCGACACCTGTTTACACCACGTCGGTTCTTCCTCACGATCCGATGTTTCTCCTAGAGCGGCAACTGCGCACCCGCCTGACCGGTTTAGGGCTCCAAGAATGGATCACCTGCGATCTGATCAGTCCTAAGCTGGCTGACTTGGCGATTGAAGCCCAAGGGCCGAAAATGGGGCTATTGAGGGCACTCCACTCAAAATCGGAAGAGTATTCGATTCTGCGCCCCTCTTTGCTCCCTGGATTTTTGCAGTGCGCCCAAACAAATCTCGACCAAAAAAACCACACCTTTACCGGTTTTGAAATCGGCCATATCCATTTTTCCCAAGAGGGGCAAATTGTGGAACTCCCCACAGTGGCTCTCCTTCTTTGCGGCAAATCGAGACCGCACCATTGGGATGCGAAACCCACGGATGTCGATTTCTACGATCTCAAAGGGTTGATGGAAAATCTCTTTGCTGGCTTACAAGTCTCAGCCTCTTTCTCCCCATCCGATCACTTGAGCTTCCATCCGGGTCGACAGGCGAGTATTTTTGCCGGTTCGATTTTTATCGGTTCGCTCGGAGAGGTGCACCCGCGCCTACTAGAAAAACTCGATATTAAGCAGCGCATCTACTATGCCGAGCTCAATCTGCAATCCCTTTTGCCTCTCGTTAAGGGAGAGCATCAGTTGAAGCCGATCCCCCAATTCCCCGCCTCTGAGCGAGATTGGACAATCCCCCTTCCTCTAGATGCCTCGATGCAAATCATTTTTAACGCCATTGCCGATGCCCAATCTCCCCTCTTAGAAAAAAAGGAATTGATCGATCTATTTATCGCTGAGAAAAAGAATGCAACCTTTCGTTTTACCTATCGAGATCCCTATAAAACGATCTCTTTTGAAGAGGTAGAAAAAGAGCATGCGCGCCTTATGCAGAAAATTCTTCTTGCATCCGGCCTGAGCTCCTAATAAGATCGTTGCAGATCAGTTAGAGGTCATATGAAACCCAAACTTCTTGCTTTAAGCCTGGTATTTCTTACCGCATGCTACAACACCCAAGACTCTGTTCCCGGTGTCGTTTCCCAAAAATATATCCACAAATATGGATTCGACGTTAACGAAGAGGAATGGGATGCCCGTTCCCAAGAAGGGCAAGTCGTTACCTTGCTGAAAAATGGGGTAAAGGTTACCCGCTCTTACGAAAACGGATTGCTTCATGGGCCTACAACCCACACATTTCCCCACAGCACTGTCGTTGAAAAACAACAGATGTATGACCGAGGGACACTTCTGAAAGAGGTATTATGCGACGCTTCAGGAATGCCCGTTCGAGAAGATGTTTACGAATTTGACGACCGCCGGATTATCACTCTTTGGGATGAGAAAGGGGCTCCGATCAGCATCGAAGAATATGATAATGAGCTGTTAGTCGAAGGAAAATACTTCACTGCCGATAATGCCATCGAATCTCATGTCGAAGGGGGTTTTGGGGAGAGGATCAAACGGGATCGGTCAAATCAACTGATTTCAAAAGATCTGATCGAAGAGGGGTTCGCCGTTAAAAGGACGAGCTACCATCCAAACGGACAGATCCACACCATTTCCAACTACCATGATTATCAACTTCACGGAGAGCAGCACAAATTCACAGCCTCGGGCAAACCGCTGATGAAGCTCAACTGGAACCATGGCGTTCTCGACGGAACAAAAGTTGTCTTCCGCAACGGAACAAAAATTGCAGCGATCCCTTACAACAACGGGCAAAAGCACGGCACCGAGTTCCATTTTGACGATCTCGGAAACCTCACCGCTGAAATCGAATGGCGCAACGACAAAAAACATGGCACTAGTCAGTTTTTCTCTGAAGAGAACACCGAAACCGAGTGGTTCTACAAAGGGAAAGGGGTTACTGTCCAAAAATTCGAAATGCTAGAAAACCAAGATCGGCTAATGGCTGATCTCAATGGGGACTTTGAGTGATCAAAGGTCACTTCGTATTCGGCCCCTCCGGTTTACAATCGGTGGGGCTTTTTATTTCTCCTACGTTCTCCTGGGAGATCATCGGCGCTAACGAGCAACAAAAAACTTTACTTTCCCATTGGTTATCCGAATACACCGCAGGAACTGCCGGCGGGTACCCAGGAATTCTTTCTTTAGAGACAATGACCCCTTTTCAACAAACCGTATTAAAAGAGCTGAAAAACCTGCCCTTTGGGGAGGTAATAAGCTACAGAAGCTTAGGAAAAAGGGCCGGATGCCCTAAAGGCGCTCGCGCTATTGGCTCAGCCTGCGGCGCCAACCCCTTCCCTCTTCTCATCCCCTGCCACCGGATCATCCGCTCCGACAAATCTATA
The DNA here is from genome assembly GCA_003151315.1 of Parachlamydiales bacterium. Classification (GTDB taxonomy): domain Bacteria; phylum Chlamydiota; class Chlamydiia; order Chlamydiales; family SM23-39; genus SZAS-17. The sequence continues at coordinate 2,687 of PLXF01000087.1, read as the reverse complement.
GGCGGCTTTGCCCTGGATCTAGAGATCAAAAAAAGGCTCTTGCTCCACGAAGGTCGCAATCACTAATTTTTCGTAACTATTCAGATACAACTGGGTTAAACGTAAGTTATTGAACCGCAGAGAGCGGTAGAGGACACAGAGAAGCTTCAAAGATACTAAAAACGAAGAGCTTGATCATTTTTGCTCTCGAACGTTTGGCCTTTGGCGAAACTAATCGATTTATTAGACCTCTTGCGTAACCCTTTCCGGCCATATTCATATCTTGCCTTCAGCGAGTGTGGAAATTATGAAAATGGCAGAAAAGGGTTACGCAGGAGGTCTATTTAACCCAGGAAGAGGTTTTTAATCTCTTCCTGGTTAAATAAACGCCTAGAAGGCAAATATGCTAGTCGGGCTAAAAAAAGTTGCAAAGTTGAGCTTAGCAAAACGCCTTTTCTTCCCGATAAATTATAATCCCCAAATCCAGCTTTTTTAGAGCCTTAAGATGGGCGCCACGCCAACGCTTTCAGCATTGGTTACAGGATCGTTGGGATTGTCGCCGTGAGAAATCAACACACCATTGTCAGCGAAATCCCCAAAAGTGAGGTGACGACGATCTTCGGTCGTCTCTCTGACTTGCGTATGAAAATTAGTAATAGAATTATCATGCGGGTCCACGTATCGAGAAAAAAGGCTTGCTCCGCTCACTACCTTATGCTGAAAGGTCGCAGTAGCAATCTCCGCTAGAGTAGCGATATCATAATTTTCACCAGTTACAACCCTTATATCTTCAATGATTTCTACTCGTTGATTATAATTCATCCCTCGTCCCAATAGAACGTTGGGTATCAACGCCCAGTAGTTAGTCCTGTAAGGGAATTGGAACTGAAGAACCTCACGTTCGACCAAACGACGTCGGAATTGAAACGGGTTTCGCCCCTGATATTCCTGTAACCCGTAGGGCTCTAAAACCCTTTCCATATATCTGGAAAAACTACGACGTCCCCGAATTAATGTGAGCATGTGAGAATCTTTACATCGAATGTCATCCTCTGGATTGGCGTTAGAAAACGGGCATCTTGAATTCATGATGTCAAACAGGCGTCTCGCATCCAATGGAGGAACTTTCCCATCCTCAGCGTTCTCATACAATTTTTGAGAAGCCGTATACCAACCTGTCAATAACCCACTCTGATTATCAACTACATATTGATTGACTAGTCTTGCAGTGTCGGTCGCCATAGAGGTTGTAGCCACCACTTCATCCGCCAAAACCCATTGAATTCTCCGCAATTGTTGACCGCAAGTAATCCAACCTTCCTCAGGTATATCTAGAGTCGTAGGCTCGGGCTGTGAAAGATAGTTATCGTAAATTCGAAGAGTCCATATATTCTCTCTCCTAGCGTCTGTTAAATCTGCTTCCATATGATTCATATTCATTCTCCTTGTTTTAGGTTTAATCGCTATTATAACAAAGATAGATATTTAACTAAAACAAAAAAATAGTTATTATAAAAAACTGAATTGATATATTAATTTACTTTAATTAAAAAACTACTTGTCAGAAATGTCTGAGCCTATCTCCTACTCTTTAATAAAATCTAGATGATATAAATTTCTGTCTGCGTTTTGCAATTACCTCTCATCGAAAAGGAATCAGATACTACTGGGTTAAACATAAGTTATTAAACCATAGAGAGAAGCCTTAAAGGTGCTAAAAACAAAAAGCTTGATCATTGTTGCCGCGCTTCGCGGCCTCTGTGCTCTTTGTGGTCTCTGTGGTTTAATGAATTTAAGTGAATTACTTACATTAGAATATACAAAAACAACTTAATTTATATTGATATTGAATTAAAACAAAAGTATAATTAGCGTAATTAAAACCTAAAAGGATGTTATGACAGCAACCAATTCTATTCAAAATTTATTTACATTTCAAATGGACGGAAAATCCCTAAACTCGGATATATTCGAGTTTAAAATAATAAATAAAAACCTTATTAATTTTTTTAAACAAATTCTTCCTCCTTCCAGGCCGGATGCATTACTTTCACGCCAGATTGAGGATTTAATAATTCCTAGTAAATTTTTTATTAAAAGATATGCACTTGTTACGCTCGCTGAGAGGCTAGATTCTCCCAATTTTGAGACTGAGAAAAAAGAGTACAAAAAATGGGGACTTATTAAATCTGCTATCGTCGTCGCTCTTTTTGCTGCGGGTGCGTTGGGAATAATCTTTACCTTAGGGAATCCTTTAGCATTTGCTATTACCCTTAGCGCTACTGGCACTATTGGGGGTATAGCACAAGCCCTACTCCTTACCGATTATATTGCATCTATATGGGACAATAAGGACTTCTCCCTAGCAAAACGGATTACGTTGGTAACTATTGGTGTATTACAAGGAGCGCCCTTCGTCGTCGCTTATCAAGCAATTGCCGGCAAGTTACCCATTGAACTGATGTTTAGAAAAGACAAATCAGAACTAGAAGCGGCGCACCTCATTATTCAGCAAGATTTAAACGACCTCTTTGCTTGCTATTCTTACTGCAAGAAAAATCCGGATTCCCTAAACAAGCCAGAAAATTCTCTCATAAAAGAGTATTGGAAGCAATTCGAAGAGAAATTCGACGCACTCTTGCAAACGCCCTAAATTGCCAAATAAAGTGGAACGACTATATACCCGCTCGTGATTCAAGAATCACGAG
>PLXF01000130.1 GCA_003151315.1 Parachlamydiales bacterium | reverse complement strand
TTTCCGCGCTGTCAAAAGGATGAAAATCGCCCTTTTCCAGCCGGAGATCCCCCAAAACACCGGAAACATCGCTCGCACCTGTGCAGCCACGCAAAGCGGACTCATCCTCGTCCATCCCCTCGGGTTTAGCACCCAAGATCGGCACCTCAAACGGGCGGGACTCGACTACTGGAAAGATGTGCACATTGAAGAGATCTATGACCTAGCCGCCTATCTAGAGCAAACCACCGACCCTTTCTACTTTTTCTCTAGTAAAACGGAAAAAACCTACGATCAAGCTCTCTATGCGCCCAACTCGCTCCTCATATTCGGCTCTGAAACAGGCGGCCTCCCCGAGCTATTCCACAAGAGGTGGAAAGAAAACTTCTACACGATCCCGATGGCCCCAAGCCAGCGCTGCCTAAACCTCGCCAGCAGCGCCGCCATCGTCCTCTACGAAGCCCTAAGACAAAACCATTTCGCTCCGCTATACCAAACGGCTAATTAAAAATTTTGACAACAAAATCACGCAATCAGGAAAGACTTTGGAAAGAAGTCTGTCTTCAAACAATCTCTAAGCGCGGCGGCGAAATAGCGACAAGAAAAGAGAAATCGCCGCGCTGATTAGCAGCGACGATGTGAAGGGGAGATAGATCGTGATCTTTCCCTTGGTGATAATGGTATCGCCTGGGAGCCCCCCAATCCATTGGGCATAGGGGGGGAGATCGGCCTCTATGTGAAGAGCAATGCTGCCGGCGATCACAAGGAAAAGAGCTAACGCAATCAGCCGCCCCATCGATTACACCACTGCGAGGATAAAGTCCTTGATCGCATCAGCGTTTCTCAAACCCACTAGCCGATTTACCTCTTTCCCGTTTTTAAACAAGATCATGGTTGGAACAGAAGTGATCTGAAAATTAGTCGCTGTTTGCTGCTCTGTATCGATGTCCACTTTACCGATAACAGCCTGTCCCTTCNNTCCGGCAGGGGCCGCACCAGTTAGCATGAAAGTCGACCAGCGTCACGCCGCTTTCGATCTCATGGTTAAAATTTCCATCGGTCAAATGTTTGATTATCCCTTTGTCGGTCATAGCATCTCCTTGGGTGTCTTATGAGTTTAAAATCCCCTCTAAAATGACGCAAGAGCAAAATGGGGACCTCTCCCTCAATATACCACAATCGGTCAAGAACTTGAACTTTCATCAGCGTCAAAGTACCCTAGAATCTTTCGATCGCCACCCGCCCCGTATATTGATTAATATAGAGCGGGTTACGAAGCTTCGCGGTCGAAAGATTTTAGGGCACTTTCACACAGCTCAAATCCCAAGTTCTTGACCGATTGCGGTATAACATATAAAAATATTTTTTAACCCAATTTTTCCCTACAAAGCACAGCTACACCCACTTGGAGTTGCTTAGTTCTTTCATTTACAGTCTCAAGCTCATTTTTTAAAACCTTATTCTCTTCGAAGACACTTACGTGCACCGCCAGTGCTTCTTGGAGCCGCAAAATTTCATCTATTTTTTGCTGAAGCTGCGATGCACCATCACGATTGTTCGCCTCCGCTTTTTCTTTAAGCTCGAGGGCTACAACCGTCTGCCTTTCCGCCTCCTCTTTGGAGTTCAAAAGACGGACGTTTTCCACTTGCAGTTTTTGGGAAGCTGTCCTCTCCTGCCAAATAAAAATCCAACTGGTCAACAGGGAACAAAGCGCCGCTCCTCCAATCAAACAGGCTAATGCCCAATGCCCCATAAAAACCGCTGAAACCACAGCAATCACAGCTAGTATGGCTGCTACCTGCAAAAGCTCCGTCCGGTATTTCTGTATTTTGCTTAAACAAAAATGGACCACTCGCCTTTTAATAAATGAACATACGACAGACCCACATCCAGAGGCCGGAGCTTGAGAAATATTACCGATCGCTGCCATGATTTTTAACCCAATAGTTAACGACAACCCGAGAAGACAACGTTTTGTTTACAAGAGCGAGCATCTGAGCCAATCTCTCATTCACTTCCCGCGCTATTTGTAAATTCCCCTCTACCACTTTACTCTCATCTTCTACTAATTTCTGGTAAGCAATCGTGATAGAAGTAAGCTTATTTAATTCCGTTTGACTGGCCCGCACAAGCTCCGTCTGCTTATCCAAAACCTCTTTCGTCTCTTTTTGAATAGAGCCCCATCGATCGATCACCTGCCCCATCTGCGTGTTTAATTGGCGGGTAACCTCTAATCTAGCGCTAAGACTCGCCACAGCTCCATGAGAGATAAGAAAATCCATCAGAGCAGGCTGGTGATACCGTTTGGCAATTTCAACAGGAGTCCCTACCAAAGAAAAATTATCCCCCTTCTTATTCACCAACTGACTTATAGCCACTGCAGCGGCGAGCCGCTTATCCTCTTCCGAAGCATCCAAAGAGCAACGGCCCCTCGCCGTTAACGCCGCTTGAGCTACCAAATATTTAGCAAACTCCACGTCTCCGCTCATACACGCGAGCACCAAAAAATTTTGCGGCCGCTTTCTCCATTTCCGCTCTCCAGCCCATGTAGCCAAAAACCAAGGGAGGCCTCGCAACCTTTCACTAGATCCTTTATGCCAAGCGATCTCTTGCGCCAACTTTCCTTGAGGATCCCGTTTAGCCTCTTCAAGTAGCGGGATAAGGGCAGAAGGGCGCCGCACATTGAGAGCCGCTCGATCGTAAGGGGTCTCCGTTTCATAAAAATCGACCGTTTCATAATAGGCCCGTAGAGCTTGAGAATCTCCCAAGAGAGCCTCCACAATTTCTCGCGTCCCATACCCGCAAGCTAAATGGAAAAGGGTGACAAAGTGGGTAGAAAGGCGCATNNACAACGCGTGGGAGATTGCTCCGAGCTGTCCAAAACGGCAAAGGGATCAATCCCCGACTGAATCAACAACATTGTCGCTCTAGCTCGACTCCCATCGATTAGATCGGCCTCTGAGGCGCTAAACAATAAAAGATGGGGATTAAAACTCTGCAATGGCCTGCAGGTTATTTGTTCTCCAGTCACCTTAAGCACCTCATTAACGCCCCGAGAGACTATCTTCCAATCCAAGCGAGAAAACCACTGCCCCACGCTTACATTCTCTCGCAAGCCATGAAAAGGCTGAATGGAAAGATCCACTCCACAGGTCACTCCTCTACAGAGACTCAAAAAATGGTCCCAACTCCCCCCGTGCTTACGCGGATAATGCATTCCCGCCACTGAGGGGCGCTCCGACACAAAATGAACGCTATGTAAATCGGTTCCCAGCTTACATTCTCTGTTTTGCATCTCATGCAATGTAATCGCAGGAACCATATGCCTATACAAAGCGACTAAAACAGGAGCTATTTGCTTAAAAAACAGATCGGTGCGCTTACACACACGAGCAAAGGCATCCCCCTCTTCAGGATTCTCATCCAGGGCATACAAAGAGATCGCCTTTTTCGCTAAAGCGGCGAGCGATCGGTGAATCACCGGGAAAAATGGAGGGTATTCGTCATGATCGTCAGGAAGTTCAGGCATCCGAGCAAATGCTCTTGCCCAAATTCGCACCGCCGCTTTGCTCTCAAAAATCGCCCCGAACTGCCGATGAGAAGAGACAATCAACGAGCGATCCCATCGATCCACATTTCCCTCAGGACCCATAGCTTCTCGCAGCTTCTGCGAGCTCTCAAATAGCCCCTTATAATCCTCTTCCCGATTCAAAGAGGCTTCCCCCCTAGAAAAATCAAATAGAGCCTCGGCTCCCCTAACCTGGACCACG
>PLXF01000176.1 GCA_003151315.1 Parachlamydiales bacterium | reverse complement strand
TTTTCAATTAGGCCGTAGTCGATCGATATGTCGGGAAGATGGGGGAATTTTTCCAGGCATTAGTCCAAGGAAGACCGCCTTAACAAGGCAACTTCCGGCATGTGCTTTTCTAAAGAGCTCCACAGCGTGTTAATAGAAAAGGCGAACATCCCCGAATTCCAATAATAGCGGGGATTGATGACAAATTGCTGGGCCTTGGTTAAAGGGGGTTTTTCTACGAACTGCTCCACTTGATAGGAAAAATCGTCAAAAGCGGGTCCAATTTTGATATAGCCGAACCCTGTGTCGGGCTGGGTGGGGCGTATCCCAAAGGTGACGATTTTCCCTTTGGCTATCGCTGTTTTAATCCGATGGAGGTAATCGAGAAACAAGCGGTTCGGTTCAATGAGGTGATCGGAGGGAAGCACTAAGACCTGATCGTCCCCTTTTGCCTGTCTACGCTCCTCTAAATAGCGGATGGAAAGGGCGATTGCAGGGGCTGTATTGCGTCGGGCCGGTTCTACGAGAATTTGTACGCCTTGTATAGCCTCAATGGCGCTCAATTGCCTCTGAACAATCTCTTCATAGCGGCTATTGGTGGCAACGACGATGTCTTCCGGACGGATCTCTGAGACAAATCGGAGAGCCGTCTGCTGCAGTAAAGAATATTCGGAGCCCAAAGTGAGAAATTGCTTGGGAAATTCTTGCTTAGAGAGGGGCCAAAGACGCGTCCCGCCCCCGCCAGCTAAAATGACAATTTTCATTTTTCAATCCGTTCTTAAATGCTGCGTATTTTTCTAACACAAACTCTTGAAATTGGGAGCGAAAATTTTCTTCACTAAACTGCTCAGCTTGTCTGCGCACGACTAAAGGATCGAATTCCATTTTTTCAAACCTCTCCACAGCCGCACATAAGGAGGGAACCGTTTGCTCGTCNNGCTCGTCAAAAAACAGACCCGATATATTTTCTTTCACCGTCTCGCAGAGGGCCCCTTGCCCGAGGCCAATCACCGGAGTGCCGCACGCCATTGCCTCTACGGGGAGAATGCCGAAATCTTCGATCGCAGCAAAAACAAACCCTTTCGCTTTTTGCAAATAAGAGCGAAGCACATGGTCGGGCTGATACCCGAGAAGCTCGATATTATTTTTAGCCTTTTTTCGGATCTTCTCCTCGTCGGGGCCTGAACCAATCACAATTAACTTTTTATCCGGCATGTGGCTAAATGCCTCTACAATCAGATCGATCCGCTTGTAAGGGACCATCCGCGAGGCGGTAACGTAATATTCTTCTCTTTTCTCCCCTGCTTGGAAAAAAGAGATGTCAACGGGAGGATAAATTACCGTGGCTTCGCGGCCGTAAAATTTTTTAATGCGCCGGGCAATGTAATGGGATATCGCCACATACTCGTCCACTCGGTGTGAAGAATGGGTATCCCACCCCCGAATATAGTGGAGAACAAGGCGGGCGAGGGCCCCTTTTACGCCCCGATCTAATCGACTCTCAGTCAAGTATTGGTTCATTAAGTCCCAAGCGTAACGAATGGGAGTGTAGCAATAGCTAATGTGGAGCTGATCGGGATGGCAGATAACCCCTTTTGCAACGCAGTGGGAAGAGGACAAAACAAGATCGTAACGACTTAAATCAAACTGTTCGATCGCTAAGGGAAAAAAAGGGAGATAAGTTCGATATTTTTTTTCCGCGAAAGGGAGCTTTTGGATAAATGAGGTGTGGATATCGAGACCTTCGAAATAGGTCCCTTTTAATCCCGCTTCGCTTTTGAGGAGTGTGTAAATAGGAGAGGGGAATAGACCGTGAATAGCTTGGAGCGATTTTTCTCCGCCCCCTACAGCCGATACGAGCCAATCGTGGATAATCGCGCTTTTTATCCCGTGCATAACCGCTCAAATAACGTTCGGTAAGCGGTCCCCGTTTTCTCCCAAGAAAATTCCCGGCACCGATCGAGCCCTTTAGCTATTAGCTCATCTCTAAGACTTCTGTCATCAATTATCCGCTCCATCTGCTCGGCCAGCTCAATCTCTGAATGGGGAGAAAAATAGAGAGCTGCATCTCTGCACACTTCAGGGATGCTCGCTGCCTGTGAAGCGATCACAGGGCACCCGCAAGCCATCGCTTCCAAAGGGGGAAGCCCAAATCCCTCATATAAAGAGGGGAAAATAAAGGCGGAGGCCGAAGCATACAACAGGGGGAGATCTTCTTGAGAGACTTCGCCTAGCAAGATAATACGCTCTTTGCAGCGACTGTTTTGTATGAGATAGGAGATCTTTGGGTCCCCTTTTTTTCCCACTAATACGAGCTGCAGAGAGCTTCGGTGTAAGAGCTCAAATGCCTTGAGCAAAATTTCTAGATTTTTATGAGCCTTAAAATTTCCCACAAACAGGAAAATCTGATCGCCTAAGTTATGCTTATTTTTAAACGCTTCGATCTCTTGCAGCGGAGAAAATTCTTCGAGATCCACTCCCGGATAGATCACGTCGATTTTGCCTGACGAATTGCCTAAATATTTCTGAATTTCCATGCGGGAAAATTGGGAATCGGTAATGACCTTTTCCGATTTTTTATAGGCATAGCGCAATAGCTGTTTTGCGACCATCTTTTTTCCCCGAGAAAAAGGCATGGCTAAATGGCACATATCATGAATGGTCACCACCGTAATTCGGCTTTTAATAGGAAGTAAAGGGACATTGTAATGGGGAGACCAGAACAGATCGCAGGGGGGAATTTTCCAAGGAAATTGCGCCTGTTCCGACAAAGAATAGATGGGCGCCTGAAAGGGGATTTTTTTGCCTGGAAACACAGCGTGTCGGTCAACCAAAAAGGTCGTATCAAAAGGGGGCCGGCTGACATAAGGGATAAGATGCCGAATGCACGTACCGATCCCTGAGCTGGAAAACATCCGTGCATCGACACAGAGTCGGATCATCGGACGCTCGCTTCCAACCGTCCAGGAGGACTAGCCTCTAGATCAGAGCGGATCATTAGATCGACGAGCTCTCTCACCGAAGTTTTTGCCGTCCAACCTAATTGCTTCCGCGCCTTTTCTGCGTTTCCGATCAAAATATCCACCTCGGCCGGTCGGAAAAATTGAGGAGAAACTTCCACTAGCACTTTTCCTGTGCTCTGATCCCGTCCAATCTCTGTAATCCCCACCCCTTCCCAAACAATAGAGACCCCAACTGCGGCAAAGGACCATTCTACGAAACTGCGAACCGTTGTTGTAATCCCTGTGGCTAAAACAAAATCCTCGGCCTTTTTTTGCTGCAGCATAAGCCACATCCCTTCGACAAAATCTTTCGCATAGCCCCAATCCCGTTTAGCATCGAGGTTGCCTACGATCAGTTTTTGCTGAAGCCCTAACGATATTTTTGCCACGGCCAATGTGATTTTTCTCGAAACAAATGTTTCGCCTCTGCGAGGACTCTCGTGATTAAATAAAATCCCGTTGCATGCATACATGTCGTACGCTTCTCGGTAGTTCACGACAATCCAATAGGCATACAATTTGGCTACGCCATAAGGAGATCGAGGATAAAACGGAGTTGTTTCACTTTGAGGGCACTCCATTACCTTGCCAAATAACTCAGAGGTTGAGGCCTGATAGAAGCGGATTTTTGGGTTGATGTCGCGAATCGCCTCTAAAATGCGCAATACGCCCACTCCATCGATATCGGCTGTATATTCAGGGACGTCAAAAGAGACCTTTACATGACTCATGGCGCCCAGGTTATAAATTTCTTCGGGCTGCGCTGCGTCGACAATCCTTTTCAAACTAGAAGAGTCGCCCAAATCTCCTTCGTGCAAAACAAAATGAGGATCTGCAAGTAGGTGGCCAATCCGTTCTCGATTAGGAGAAGAGGATCTGCGGACTAATCCATGCACCTGATACCCCTTTTCCAATAAAAACTCGGCTAAATAGGAGCCATCTTGTCCTGTAACTCCCGTAATCAATGCTTTTTTCATGGAGATTCCTGTAATAAATCGGCGATGTGCCGCCCAATTGCAAAACTGGCTGTAGCAGCAGGCGAGGGGGCATTCAATACATGGACGATGCGCCCTTTTTTCATAAGAGCAAAATCATCTAACAACTTTCCATTGGGCAATACTACCTGAGCGCGAACGCCGCTGCCGCCCGGTTCCAAATCTTTTTCTTTTAATTCGGGGACTAGCCGTTGGGCATCTTTGACAAATTGCTTTTTGCTAAAAGAGCGGACCACCTCATAGCAGCCTGCGCTCCAATAGCGCATAGCCATTTTCCAAAAACCGGAATAACCCAACACCCCTTTCAAGTCGTTCCAAACAAAATCTGATTTTTTGTACCCTTCCCGCGCCGTAGCTAAAACCGCATTGGGGCCCGCTTCAACGCGACCATCCACCATGCGGGTCAAATGGACGCCAAGAAAGGGGAAGCGGGGATCGGGAACAGGATAAATCAGCCCTTTCACTAGCCCCCGTTTTTCGGGAGAGATTTCAAAATATTCGCCTCTAAAAGGGATAATTCTAAAAGGAACCTCTAATCCGGAAGCCTTTGCCAGCCGATCGGAAAATAGGCCCGCACAATTGATCACAAAATGGGAATCGAAAGATTTCGATTCTGTCTCTACCATTCCGTCTGCCCCTATTTTGCAAACTTTCTGCTGACACAGAACAGATCCCCCCATCTCTTTAATCGCATCGGCTAATTTACGAGCCACTTCTCGAAAACTCACCGAATAGACATCGGGGATCCAGATCCCAGCCAAAGCCTTCACATGAGGTTCAATTTCTCGCAATCGCTCAATGCCAACCCGTTCGAGAGAAACTCCATTGGCTACCCCCTTTTCGATGATCTGGTCTAAGACAGGCAGCTCCTCTTGCCGAGACGCTACGATCACTTTGCCCAGTTTCGAAAGGGAAACTTCCCTCTCTTCACAAAAAGAAAGGAGCTCTTTTCTTCCCTGGATACAGTTTTTCGCCTTCAACGAATCGGGTCGGTAATAGCCGCCCGAATGGATCACGCCGCTATTTCTTCCCGTCTGATGCAGGCCAACTTCTGCCTCTTTTTCTAGAACAGCAACCTGAGAGCCTGGCTTCGAACGGAGAATCTGATAAGCCGTCGCTAAACCGACGATCCCCCCGCCAATAATCACAGCGTCATATTTCATGCCAAAGATCCGAGAGACACCATTTTTTTAAGGGGGGATTCAAAAGAGAAATCCCGTTTTACAGCCTGTAAAATCCCCTGCGCAGAAAAGCCGAGATCTTCACATAGCTCCTCATAGGTCCCGTATTGATGGATAAAGTCCTCAACGGCAATCTGCGAATACTCCACTCCAGAAACCTGTTTTACGGTCCGAAGAACAGAGTTAAAGAGGCCGTCGTGAGCGGAAGCCTCCTCGATCACTAAAACCTTTCTCGTTTTCATCACGCTGCGTAAAACCGTTTCCGCATCAAAGGGCTTAATCACGGGGTAATAGAGAACTTCAGCAAATATATCCCTATTTTTGAGGAGCTGAGCGGCGTCTAAAGCGGTTCTTAATTGAGGGCCGATCGCCACAATGGTGAGATCCTCCCCTTCGAGAACTTTAATCGCTTTATTTACCGTAATTTCTTCGGGGGAAAACACCACTTCATGCGGTTTTTCGGGCAATCGGAAATAGTTAATACAACCGTTATTATACACTTTTTTAAACAAAACATTTAACTCCACGGGACTTCCGGGGAAGAAAATATGGGCTTTTTTAAAATGGCTCATCAAAGAGATATCTGTATAGCAATGGTGGCTGCAACCGAGCTGCGCATAATCGAAAGCCGATCCGACGCTAATTAAATTAAGCCCTAATTGCTGATAGCCAAAATCGAGCTTGATCTGCTCATAAGCTCTCTCAATAATGAACGGCGCTATCGTATGGACAACCGGAATTAACCCCGTTTTGGCAATCCCCGCAGCCATATTGACAATAGTCGGCTCGCAAATACCTACATTGAAGTAGCGACCCGGACAAGCCTTTGCATAGGGTTGCAGTATCCCATGGCTAATATCTCCCACCATAACGACCAATCGAGGATCGGCAAGTCCCACTTCGAGCATTGTATCAGCAAATTCTTGACGTAGCTTTTTCATGCTAATTCCTTAAATATTAGATCTAATTCTTCTGTATTAGGGATTTTATGGTGCCATTTCCCGTGCCCTTCAATGAAGCTCACCCCTTTCCCTTTGATCGTATGGGCAATAATCGCTTTGGGCTTGCCTGTAATCGGAGTTGCGAAAGCCGCCTTCATCTCTTCTTCGCTATGGCCATCGATCTCCTGGACATCCCATCCAAACGATCTCCATTTATCTGCTAAAGGGTCTACGGGAAGAATTTGAGCAGCGGATCCATTAAAATCGATAATAGCCGTCAGATTGCCAAGCGATTGTTTGCTCGCTACTAGAGCTGTTTCCCAAATTGTCCCCTCGTTGCACTCTCCATCGCCCAATAGAGCGTAAACGCGATTGGGCTTCCCTTGGATTTTTAACCCGAGAGCCACTCCTGCAGAGGTAGGAAAACCGTGCCCTAAAGAGCCTGTTGAGGCCTCCGCGCCTGGAACCTTGGTTGCATCCGGATGGCCTCCTAAAATGGACCCTTTAAGGCTATAAGAGAGCATTTCTGCATCGGTCAAGAACCCAAATTTATGGAGAACCACGTAAAGAGCTGCGCCTCCATGCCCTTTACTTAAAATAAAATAGTCCCGCTCATCCCATTTAGGTCTTTTGGGATCAAATCGGAGCACATGCGCATAGAGATACTGGATGATGTCTACGATAGAAAATGAACTGGGGATATGCCCCTCTTTAGAGCGGTAAATCATCTCCACAATTTTCCGTCTCAATTCTCGATTTAACCTATTTTGATCCATAATTTAAGTCCTTAATTTCGCGGCATTATAATTCAAAAGATACTAAGCCTCTTGCTATTAATCCTTTATGTAATAATTCTAACAATTCATTAACCCCAACTAAAGGCACTTCGTGGCTAATCATCGGTTTGAGTAGATCTGCCTGTCTCAAGAATATATCCACGTAGCGATTCACATCCCGATCGATCTGCGTCCCTCCGCCCCAAGTCCCGACAATTTTTTTTCCCCGAATGAGCTCGAATGGATCGATATGAATTTTTTCCCCTTTTGGCAGATTTCCTGCTAAAACGCAGTGGCCGCCTGAAGGGCGTACACAATCAAAAGCCGCTTCCATGACCTCTTTGCGCCCGGCAGATTCGAGGGCAAAATCGGCCCCTTTGCCGTTGAAAATTTCCCCCAGCCGCCCTTTTACATCTTCTTTAATCGCATGGATAATATGAGTGGCGCCTAAAAGCTGAGCCCTTTCGAGTTTATCTTCATGAACGTCGATTGCAACAATCGGATGAGCTCCCGCATATCGAGCGGCTAAAATGGCGCTAGCTCCGATTCCCCCTACTCCAAAAACAGCGATCGATTGGCCCGTTTTCACCTGCATATCATTGAATACAACGCCCGCGCCGGTAGGAATAGCACATCCCAGTAGAGCAGCCTCCTTCAAAGAAACATCGGCCGGGATCGGGATAACCCGATTTTCCGAGATCACCGCATGGTGAAGAAACGTACTGATCGCTCCCGAATTGACCACCTTTTCCTGGCACTTATAGGTCGTATTGGGAACGTCTATCCCTAATCCTTTAATCCAAGAAAGGACAACGGCATCTCCTGGCTTTACTTTCGTAACCCCTTCACCCACCTCTAGAACGATTCCTGAACCTTCGTGGCCCAATGTATGAGGTAAATACGGATCGGCGCCTTTGGATCCTTTCCATTCGTTCAATTGCGTATGACAAAGACCCGAATAGGCCATTTCGACAAGAACTTGCCCCCGTTTTAAAGGGGGAATCTCCAGCTCCCAAAATTCGAGCGGACGGTTCAATTCAACTAAAATAGCAGCTAAAGTTTTCATAATACCAAATTTTTCAACACTATATAGTTAGAGCTTCGGGAAGTCAAGCGACCGCTTTGCGGAAAAAATTGCACATTTTCCGGTAAAAAGCGCGGGGAAAATATTTCCACAGAGAGAGATGCAACAAAAGATAGAGGAGAACATCCGAAGAGATGAGACCTAAGACGCCGGCCTTCGACATTGCCGTTTTAAAGAGGACCGACTCTTGCTTTAGTTTCGTAAACAAGTGTCTGTAGAGTTCGATTTTTTTTCTGTACGAGCGATTCCATTTAGCTCCATAGGAATGAGGAGATAACCGAAACGCTCCAAAAGATTCAGGAATATAGGCAATCCCATGCGCCATCGTAATCTGGCAATTCAAATACCAATCGCACAGGTGTTTTAAGCCCTCATCTAAGCAACCATATTTTAGGACCAGCTCTCTGCGATATAAAGAAGCATGAGTAGGAATCCACAAGGGGCTATGCAAATAAGAATGAGCTATCTCACTGCTAGCAATCAGAGAGAATCGCTTCTCAGAGCTAATCGCCTTTGTAAAAAATGTGTAGGGTTTCTCTCCCATAAAAAATGAGGGTTCAGAGCAGCAGATCCCGATTTCAGGATTTTGCTCCAGGCACTGAGCCCCTTTTTCTAAAAATCCCGGTAAAATTTGGTCATCTGCCGCAGCTAATACCAAAAATTTTCCCTGCGCATGCTCAATGGCTTTGTTCATCGTTTTCGCAGGGCCTAAATTGACTGGATTGCGAAGTAAAACCAGATTAGAGTGCCGCTTCTGAAACTCCTCAATAAGAGCGATGCTCCCATCCGTAGAGGCATCGTCGATCACAACCACCTCTTTAGGGCTAACCGATTGGGAAAAAATAGCGTCTAAACACTCAGGCAAATATTTGCCATGATTGTAATTAGTCACTAAAACGGAGACATCGACAACCATTTTTTTACCCATATTTGGGGGAAGATAGATAGGCATCACAGGGAACCTCTGTCACATCATATAAATCTATATGAGCTGGGTGCAAAGAGCGTTTAAATTGCTCTTGCTGCGGTGTGTACTCTAGCCAAGCTGGAACCGGCTTGGGCAATAAACTTAAAAATTCTTGCGCCGCTTGTAACAGCTCTTCTTCGTCTAAATCTATATATTCGATCCCCTCTTCAAAAGACAAAACGCCCACATCGAAAAAGCAGGGGCGTTGCAGTAGATCTTTCCAATGGATAAAGGCCCCCTTTTTAGAGTCCCATACATGCTTGGGGAAAAAGCGGCAGCGACTTTTGGGAACAATCGCCGCTAATTCTGTATAATTGAGTCCCAACACGGGGATATTGCATATAGGTCCAAATACTTCCGGTCCCGTTTTAGGAAAAATAGCAAAAGCGCACTGAGAAAAAAGGCCATAATCGTTTTCCTCTGAGGCAAAGGAAGAGTTGAAATAGTTGATCAACCCTTTTCGCTGAGGCAATAGAGGCTGCTCCTCCCGTCCTTGCATAACGACAGAATATCCTTTGGAGATGAGAAAATCGATCATCGGGTTATATCTCTCAGGAAAATTTATCCGCCGATTATTCCTTAATTTATTCCGATAGTCTTTACAGTTCAGATTCATTACGACGTAAGGGGTCTCGATTTTTAATTGCTGGAGCAAAGAGTGAAAGAAAGAAGAAGCTAAAGGAGGCTCTATTTTTCTCTCTGCCCGCGCATAAGTAAGACGGATCATATCCTGATAGATGTCTCTTCGGTAATCGTACCCTTTTTGCGTATGGAGATAGGTTTGTAAAAATGGGTCAGAAAAGGGCCAAGGTTTTTGTAAAACGGGATCGAACGCTTCCACATAGCGGGATATATTCACCGGGTTTTTTCTACAAAAAGTCATATCAAAAATATAAAGAGCATAAGGCCAAAGGCAGCAAGCTTCGGCATAGATGGGGTTATAGGTGTAGTATTGAGGAACATCTGATCGGAATATTTTAAAAACAAGACGAGACAGCCAATTATCAAATACGACGAGCTCTGCATGGGGGCAAATCCATTTAGCCAAATGGACAATCCTTTGCGAATTGGGGATAAAGACCACCAAAGCAGCGGGGCCCCGCTCTGAACACCAACATTGCACATAATGCATCAGGAGAAGCCACGTCCCATAATCAAAGC
>PLXF01000112.1 GCA_003151315.1 Parachlamydiales bacterium | reverse complement strand
TTGGTCTAGGTGCTGTGTGGCTATTTACTAATCAGCCGCAGCAAATTAGTTTGTCATGGGAAAATAGTATCCCCTCTTTGAGTCAGTCGACGAGTTGGGTCTCTTTGATTGCGATTATGGCCTCATTTTTAGGAATTGAGCTAGCGGGCGTCCACGTAAATGAGATTAGAAACCCGCAAAGAAATTTCCCCCGCGCCGTTCTTTTTGCAACGACTTTTATCTTTGTCTCGATGGCGTTAGGTTCTCTTTCGATCGCTTTTGTCCTACCGGATAAAGAGATCAGCTTGGTTTCTGGTGTTATGCAGGTGTTCCACAGCTTCTTTCATGTTTTTGGGCTGGAATGGCTTACGCCTGTGTTGACGCTCGCTATTGTGATCGGTTCGGTTGGGATGATGATCAATTGGCTGATTTCCCCCGCTAAAGGTCTTCTTCATGCGGCCGAGTTTGGTTTTTTACCCCCTTTCTTTTCCAAAAAAAACAAGGCGGGTGTAGCGTCTAATATTTTGATCGGTCAAGGGGTTTTAGTGACCCTATTTTGTGTCCTTTTCTTATTTGAGCCGAGCATCAACTCTTTCTATTGGTTTTTGACCGCGCTCAGCACGGAGCTGTACATGATTATGTACATCTTGATGTTCGCCGCTAATATCTGCTTGCATTATCGATATACGCATCGCCCCTCTTCTTTTAGGATCCCGGGGGGATCTTCGGGAATGTGGCTTGTCTCTCTTCTGGGGCTATTTGGCTGCTTGACTACGATCGCCGTTAGCTTTTTCCCGCCGGAAAATATCGACGTGGGGAGCCCAACCCGTTATTTATTGATGATTTGCATCGGCAATATCCTAACGATTAGCCCGCTGTTTTTTTTCTATTGGTACCAGAAAAAAAACTTGCTCCAACAAAAACATTAGCTACCTTTGATCCTGATCGGTATATAGAGAATTATATATGCAAGTACATCGTAGGGTCTTGGACCCTTCGGTGTATGGTTAAACAAAGGTGAGGTTTTATGCTTGGTACAATTTTAATTGTTCTTTTAGTTTTGATGTTGATTGGTGCTTTGCCTCGGTGGGGCTATAGCAGCAATTGGGGCTATGCTCCAGCAGGGGGGCTAACGACTATACTAATTATCATTCTGATATTGGTACTGTTGGGCGTTATATAACTTTTATAAAAGTTTGGACAGGATTTGCAGGATTGCAAGCGACAAGATGCTCAAGGTATTGATAATATTTATCTTGCGTATCCTGCCGCATGGATCCTGCAACCCTGCTTTGTTTCAACGATAATAGTTTAAAGTAATCACGCCTGTGGTGAAGTGGGAGCTATTTTTCCCTCCCAGGGTTAGCCACACTCCCGCTAGGACTCCCACATTTTCAGACCAGTTGTATTCGATGGAAGGGGTGGCGCTGTATTGGATAGCGGCTTGGTTCTCGCTTCTAGCGGGAATTCCCGCTGGATTGATGTCAGAATCGGAGCGGGGGACCATTCCTGGCTTACCTCTGAAGTGGGTTTTACTGCTATAAAGCCCTTGAAAATCGCAGGCGATTACCCAATTGCGCGTAAACGCGTATTCGAAAGCGAAAATGAGGATGACTGTTTTTTCTGGATCAACGATCCCATCTGTTCCCGCTCCTCCTCCGTAAGCGTTGAATCCTTTTACATGAAGCGAGGTGGGAAAAGAGTAGAGTGCATTCAAACGAAGGTTGAGAAACTGGGCGCCTGGGAAGCTCAAAATTTTGGAGAAATTGATAGAAACTGCCGTCGCATAGGTGCCCATTCCCCCTCCGTCTGTGCCTAGTTTATCGGGATTGAGTTTTTGGTATTTTCCCGTAGGAAATGTTTCGCGAAGGCAGACTTTAATGGAGGGGAGCCAATTTTTGTAGGGGAGGGTGTCTTTATAGAGCTGGATACTGAGCTGGGCGGAACAATCGTTAAGAGTCCATTGCGCTTGGCCATCGCGGTAGTTCCAACTCCACACGGGACTGAGCTTCAGATCGGCCCATTGGGTTAGCCCGATCCAACCGGGAGTTCTGAATTGGAGATTCCAAAGCGTATCGATAGGCTGAGAGTTCCAGTGGTTGTCGTAAAATGAGGTGCGGGCAAAAGCGATGATATAGGGCTGAAAATTGATATGGCCGATGGGGACAACATTGCCCGATGTAGCGAGGATGGGCCCTGTAAACCAGGGTTTAATCTCTTCTTGCGATCCCAATTCCCCTTCAAAAGCGGTTGTTAGGAGGGGTAGACTTGTAATGCTTACCAATAAACACCATTTTTTCATCTAGTGGAAAAGTCCTCTTTTGGCGCGGTTTGGCGTGGTCTTTTTAAAGAGGCTAGTTTTAGCCTCTGCTTTGTGCGAAGGGGTGGTCTCAGGAATAGGAGAAAATACAGCCATAAAACCTTGGTTAGTTCCTCCGACATCAACGGGTGAGCCTATCGAACCGTCCCTTGAAATACAGGTTGACGTTTGTGGATATAAAGGCTCGGAAAAAAGGGGCAAAGAGAGGGCATAGAGCAAGTGCGTATAGTGTTAGGATCGTCCTTCTTTGCATAATTTCTCATCGGGAGGGTGTGCTGCAAATCCTAACGCAATTGTAAAAAAAAATATAGAGCTATGCCTTTTTTCTGAGTCATGCAGGAGGTCTATAAAATTTTATTTGATCCAATGGACACGCGCAAACTCCGTCGTTCAGGGCGAGGTTAATCGATTCCGCCTCTCTACCCTCTTATTTAGTTCGGCCTCGTTTGCCTATGAGGAGCAGCCCGATTTGCCCCGATCGCCGTGTCCTCCTACAGTTCGAGAAGGTCTAGGTATCAGCTCAGATTGGGCAAGTAAGCTCGAACAAGCGATTTTTTGTTAAGGGCCCACAAAGTCCACGGGCAAAGAATTGCTAGGATTTACGATAGAAACGAGCTTGAGATAGGGGATGAGCAAAGTCGTTGGATAATCTTCATACCCGCTTAAAATATGATCCTGAAAAATGAGTAGAAGACCTTTTTCAGTTAGAAGGAAAGCATCTAAATGTTCAGAATTAAATCCTCCCCACGTGTAGTCATCGTATTGATTTAATTTAAAATAGTCTTCGCAATACCGGAAAAGTCTTTCGCGAGATCCTGGCAAGAAAAGATCCTCTAAGAACAGCTCACGAATTGTGTTATCCTGTCGTAAAAATGTTTTTGTTACGTACTGCCAAGATCCGTGAACTCCGCCGCGATATTCATATTTACTACCATAAAAACTCATCAAGATAGGAGTAGAACGGACCAAACTTAAGTCATAGCGGAACCTGAGTTCATCTGCATCTTGCTCCGAAGGTTCTTCCTGCAGAGCGCTTATCTCCTGCATAAAGGTATCGTACAGCTCATATGCTTCTTTTTGCACAATTTCATTCGCATAACGAGTGAGAAGAGAGGTTTCAGGTACAAGCGGATATGACACACTTGCCTCAATATGGACATTCGTATCAAAAGCTGTTTTGAGCGAGCCTGATTCGCATTCAATGGAAGAAAGGGTATCGCCATCTCCGTAAGGAAGTAGAACCGTGAGAATCTTTGCGAAGAAGGTATACATAGAAAAGAATGTTAAGCAAAGCAAAGAACCCTTTCAATAAAAAACTTAAGCAATGATCGAGGCTAACGTATCTACAAGAAATTTCAAGTTCTTGGCCGATTGTAGTATAGGTCATCGCCGAGCTCTTGACCGATTGTGGTATAAATCAAGCGACCATTTTTTTGCATAGATCATCCGAAGAATGATTTATGCAAAAACGACGCGAATTCTAACGAATATTTTTAGCCGATCATTTTTATTTTAAACAAGTTAGAATTTAAAAATTTTCTATGAATTTACTTTTAAGGAACTTGTTAGTTAAATATTTTCTATCTTTTTAAGAATTAAAAAATGTCAGAAGATCTTGTGAAAAAGTTTTAGAACTTATTGAGAGATGGCTGGATATTCAAGACAGAATCCAAGGAAAGCCAGTACCTGATAAAAAGAAATCTAACGTCGTTTAATTAAATAACTTTTAAGGCAAAATCAATGAAAAAAGCACCTTTTTTATCACTATTAACAATTTTTTCGCTAGGCTCGATTACAAATACATTTGCAAATGAAAATCGATTCTCCGAAATGCAGCAAAATATGCTTGCGAGACCAACCCGCATTTATTTTGGACCTGAGATTTTGTTATTTCAAGTCGACACTCATGTTCATAACATTCATATCGATGACCAAGAATTTTTTTGGGGATTGAAATTGGGATATGAATATCTAAAGCCTCAAGCTTTTTATGCGGCAGCAGAAATGCTTGTTACAAATACGAATCAGAACTTTTCATTTTCTCAAGATAGCTTGGTCTATAATGGGCAGAGGAGCTCAGGATTTGGAAATATACAAACCCGCTTTGGCTATACCTTATCTAGAAGTCATCAGTTAATTACCCCATTCTTAGGCTTAGGTGTTTACGCTTTGTCTAAGCACCATCATAATGGTTTTCAGGAAGTCATGGGTTATTTATCAGGGGGCGTCCGCACGCAGTTCGAATGTACATCAGCAGTCCTTATTGGAGTGAATGCGGAGATTTTTCGTACTCTGGGCGTTAAACAAAGTGTCACTATTGAAAATGAAAAGTTTACAAAGCATACCAACGATTGGGGTTGCAATATAGGAGTGCCTTTAACGATTCGCTTAAGTCGCGGTTGGGATATGCAACTTACTCCTTATTTCCTAAGACTTCTGTTCTCTGAGTCACAAAATATCTATGGAACTACTCTTTTGTTCGGTTATCGATTTTAGGCACCGATTTTCAAAGGGCGATCTTTCTATTTATTGAAAGATTGCCCTTTAGTTACACGGGGAATGGGGTCACCACACATCTACTTGTCGACAGCCGTGGGCACCCTCTTGTGTGTGCCTCGACTTTGCAACTTTTTTAGCCCGATTGCCTTGTCTATTTGTCCTCGGACGTTTGGCCTTTGGCCAAACTANNCAAGGCAATCGGGCTAAAAAAGTTGCAAAGTCGAGTGTACAAGTACTGGAGCTGCCGGCGATGAACGAAAAGAAGTAATTGTCCTGTAGCGATACAACGAGGCTGATTTTGAAAAATTGCTTCGAAGTGATGAATACGTTTGGCTGTGGATTTCTCGAATCGATTTATAAGAATGCTTTAGTGATAGCATTAATCGACAGTAGGTTATACCGCTCTCGCTTAGGTTGTGTGAATTTTTGTGGCCATCATAGCGGCCCATCTTTCAACGATCCCTCGTCGGCTGTATTGTTGCAATACAGCACCCCTCACGATCGTTGAAATCTGGGCCACTCTGAGACCATAAAAATTCACACAACCTAAGCGAGCGCGGTATAATGGTGTTGACAGATAGATTTTATTAAGGGGTAGGAGATAGGCCCATAGTGTGAAAACCAAAACCTATCACCTAATTTTTATTAAAGTGACTCTCCCTCATTTTTTTCGCTTCTTCAAAGACGATTCTGCCCGAGAGGTAAGCTCGTTTGTCAACGCAACGATTTTGATCCTAAGACCATCATTTTCGTGCCCCAACCGTTCGTGGGTATCTTTCAACTTCTGATTTTCCTTGAATAGATCATTTATATGATTCTGTGAAATAGCTAATTTAAGTTTTAATTGATTCTCAGATTTTGTGAGTTGATTATACTGAGTCGAAAAATTCTTTATGAATTGATCTTGAGCATCTAGGCGATCCTGGAGTCTCTTTATTTTTTCACTAGGATTTTCCGCTTCCCTAGAGGGAGTTTGTGAGATTTGTGGAGAAATAGGGGGGGCTGGGGAGTTTAAAGAAGCGGCTCTACTAGTGGGCGCAGAAAGAGAACCCCCATTTGTATTTGAATTGATCGAAATGAAATCTGTGTAAAGAGAATGGGATGGGGGTTCTCTGAAAGGAGAGGTGGTGGAGCTAAAAGGCAAAGAGGGGAAGGGATTCGAAGGAAGGGGGGAAACAGTCGGAGAACTAGAGCTAACAGGAAATGAAGCGGAGGGGGCGTTTGTTGCATTCATAAAAGAGGAAGAATTTACCAACTGGAAGTAGGCCGCCATTCCACTCTTCAGAGCCATCTGATCTAATTCGGTGCTACTCCTAGGAGGGGCTATTGAAAGAGGATTAGACGGGGTTGGGTTAGAAGAAAACTGATTCACTGAATTCCAGGGGAGACTACTCGACTGAGAAGAGATCATGGGTTGAGGAGGATAGAGTGTGGTATTAAAAAGAGGGAAAAGAGAAGAGGGGCCTGCAGATAGAGTTTGACTCAATTGAAAATGTTGGAGTGGAGTGGAAGGGCCGTTCATAAAAGACGAGCTAGTTGTTTGTTGTGAAGATGAGGAAGAAATTGCACCTACTAAAGAGTTGCTATGTGTTTGGTTTGTAGTAAACATTTTACGTCCTTTTTTTTAATTTCTTATTATATTTTAACGCTTATTTATATTCAATAACAAAATGTTTTTTTATTTTTAATCATAAACGTTATTTGAATGCCTTAGATCATTCTTAAGATTTTTCTAAAGGAAATAGGGGTTGGAAGAGTGTAAAATCTGCCTCATAACTTATTTTATTATTAATGACTTGTATTTTTTTGGGATGCCGTAATTGAACGTTTTTTATCCGATGGACGCGAGAAAACTCGGCCCTTCAAGGCCGGGATGAATCGCGCCTTACGCCTGAGGTTTTCCCACTGTTCGATACACTTCCGAATTACAAAGAATGGCACTATACTGCGCCCGCCTAGATTGTGTAAATTTTTGCGGCCATCATAGCGGCCCATCTTTCAACGATCGCGACGAAAGCCATATTGTCGCAATATGGCCGAGGAACGATCGTTGAAAGATGGGTCGCTATAAGGTCTCAAAAATTTACGAAGCTAGCCGCGCGCAGTATAGCAGATAGATGGTCTTACCTTTCATACTTTCCGAATAAACAATTGAGTATTAAACTTCTAGGAAAATGGAAGGCTGTTTTTTATCTTTCTAATTCTTAGAGAATTGAAAATAACTATACCGTTCGTGATTCAAGAATCGGTTTTTGGAAGCCATATGCGCCCAGAATTTTCATCAGGCGTAGCCGGCGCAAAAATGGCCTCCTATTAGAAATAGGGGCTATTTTTGCGGATNNCGATTCTTGAATTACGAGCGGTACAATGTGGATTTCTTACCTGCGGTGTGTTTTCAGAATTTTCGATAGCAGGACGATGATTGTCGCTAATCCAACGAGAACTAAAACATCAAATGTGTACATCAATGTGTGGTGCTTTTGTATTTGCTGCATCATCATAGAATTCATTGAATCTTTCATCATCATTTGATTTTGCATAGAATCTTGATTGTTCACGGAATATCCTCCTTTATTTACCTTACTCTTCACATAGAGGAATAAACTTTAAACTGCCAGGAAAAAGGAGGTTTATATTTTTATATTCTTTAGCCTAAGCGAATTGGCGATAACTGATACCGAACTAAATGCCATAGCGCTACTTGCAATAATAGGACTTAAGAGAAGCCCAAATACTGGATAAAAAATCCCGGCAGCAATGGGCACTCCCAAAACGTTATAGAGAAATGCGAACCAGAGGTTTTGCTTGATGTTACGGAGAGTATAGTGACTTAGCCGCTTGGCTCGAGCAATCCCTCGTAGATCTCCTTTGACAAGTGTGATTCCAGCGCTTTCCATTGCAATGTCAGTTCCTGTTCCCATGGCAATTCCAACATTGGCTTGGGCTAGTGCTGGAGCGTCATTGATCCCAAGAGTAATAATGGTTAGTGAGAATTAAGATTATATTTCATAACCTTAGAGTGAGACCCATGTTCGTCCCTCTCTTCATCATAGACATCCCCACGGAAATGGCAAAGCCATGTACCGATTTCTTGCAAATCTTGTGCTTCTAATAAGGGAAGCTCTGCCAAACTACGGTTTTGTATAGCAAAATTTTTAGGACTAAGTCCGATAATCACAGCATCTGCTCTTCCAGCTTGCAGCAAAGCAGCAACTGAAATATTGGCCATTTCGCAGCAATATTTGGCTGCCAACTTACTTAAAATTGAGAGACGTCGCGGAAACTCTTCTCATCCGCAGGCTGAATCAATGAGAAGCTTGTATTTTACCAGCGAACGGTTCTCTATTGGTTAATCTTCAAAGCTTCTGCATGTGTCTCTTCTATAAGAGGGATCAACTTTTCTTTAGGGCCCTTCCTATAAATTCTTTAGCGACTTCATTTTTCTCATTCATTTCGTTGGGATGAGACTGAAGGGTATGAAGCTCTCGTTCTAAAATTTGACGAGCTAATTCATTGGCTTGCGCCAGATTTTTTTCTGTGCGCTCGAAATACTCGAGCTTTGGGCTTTTGAAAGTTGGCTGATTCTTCACAACTTCTCTTTCATCAAGTAAAATAATGGTCTGGATCAGGCTGATGGATTCGATCATAAGTGATGTACAACCTCTTCAAATAGCAAAGAAAATGATATGCACATTATGTCATATAAGATCTTTTAGAGCCAATGGTTTTGTGTTATAGGATATACTGCTCAGTTTTCTAGCCCCTCATTTAGTGAATATGGAATTTCCCAAACGTTTATTAGCTCTTCGTAGAGAAAAGAACATGACTCAGCAAGGATTGGCAGAAAAAATCCGGATGAGTGTAGTGCAGATTCAGCGCTATGAGAGCGGAAAATCTCAACCAACATTGGACGTCATCAAGAAATTGGCGATCGCCCTAGGTGTAAGCGCCGATCTTCTAATCTTTGATACCCATGAAAGAGATCCTGCTGATGATCTTCGTCTGCAATTCGAAAAGATGAATCAATTCAGTCCCGACGAAAAGAAAATTGTCAAAGCCGTTTTGGAAGGACTTATCCTTAAGCACGAGGCAAAAAAATGGGGATCTTCTTGAGAAGAACTGCTTATATTTAAGCGAGTCAAGCATCAAATATGAGAGTTTTTTCTTCTCATATAAGAGAAGCTCTCATAAGACAAATGGTGAAATGAAGAAAAGCCGTTGTCGTTTGAGTTAAATAGGTCCTCGCTATGCCACTACCTGCCATGGACTAAAAACCCCATTTCATTGCATTTACAGTCAAACTTGATCTGGACTAAACGAGCGGCTTTTGATAAAGTTCTTGGGACATTACGAAGGGAAAAAATGAACTCAATTAGTTATTACGACAACAATTCACAGGATTTTCATGATAGAACCATTAATGCCAATGTGCAGGACCTCTACGAGAAATTTCTAAAGCACGTTCCCAAACAGGGACGGATTTTAGACGCGGGATGTGGTGTCGGTCGAGATTCTCGATTTTTCCTGAACAATGGATACGAGGTAGTGCCTTTTGACGGTTCTTTAGAGATGGCGAAATTGACCTCAAATTATCTAGGAAAAGAGGCATTACATATGCTGTTTCAGGATATGAATTTTTCTAGCGAATTTGATGCAGTTTGGGCTAACGCATCTCTATTGCATGTGCCCTACGAGGATTTAAAGGAAGTGATTGAACGTTTTCACAGAGCTCTTCTTCCCTCAGGAATTTTATACGCTTCTTTCAAATATGGAACTTCTATGAGACAGACTGAAGATAGGATCTTTTTTGACATGGATGAGGCTAGTATTGAGCCTTATCTCAAAAAATTATTCGTTCCCCTAGAGATTTGGAAGAGCGCCGATACTCGTAGCACAGTAGCTCCCAGCCCAGACAAGAGTTGGCTGAATTTTATTGCAAAACGCATTTAGAAAAGTAGAAACGATAATGAATCGGGCTACGTACCACTTCAGTCATTTCTGATCAAACAGGGTTTATGCAAGAAATAGCTTCTTATTGTAGCATGTTCGATTAACTTTCATTATCAGTAGATTCTAGCCATTTAGCGAATTCAGAATTGATCTGAATGGAATACATTCGCCAAACATCAGGGACATTCCAACGTTTTAAATAATCTTCCTTTTCATCTACATTCAATGTGTTCCAGAAAGGTTCCCAAACATAAGCAAACCAATATTGACCTGATTGGCGCCAAAAAATATCAGCAGGAGGATATCCTGGAGATTCAACCCATGGTGGAGGTACTTCATCTAATCTCTTTTCCAAACAAAAACCTCTTTAGAAAATCGCCAGGTAAGCAGGCAGGCACGAATTCTCGGTTTCTACGATTAAAAAGTATGGGGCAACCTGGACTTGAACCAGGGACCGACGGGTTATGAGTCCCATTCTAAGTATTACTCTGAACGACAGAGATTAAACCAGAACAGCATTTTCATAGGCAAGGGGATTAAGCTGTGGTTCTGGTGGATTCCGATATATTCGAGTGGGTTCGGATCATTTGCGGAAAAATTGCGGAAAATTGGCGCAGGTGAGTTATCATGGTCTGACCGTATCTTGAGTGCTCACATTAAATATCTACTCCCTATATGCAGGGAATGATCTTTTTGGTTTGTTCGTGGATGCGACTGAGTTTTGTTTTCCCCATCTGAATGGGGATGGTCCAACCATTCATGTGAATTTCTTGTCTCGTTCGCAGTTTTCCTTACCAGTGTAGGGATGGTCCGGGTCCTGATGTTTTTTTGCCTTTGGGTACGACGGTTATCCAACGCAAGTGGGGATGATCCTCAGGAGATTTATGGTCAAGGTACATGTGATGATGGTTCCCCACGTAAGTGGGGATGGTCCTCCCGAAGGTCCGGCTCACTGGTTTAAAAAGGAATTTTCCCCGCATGTGTGGGGATGATCCAAACGAAATGTTAGGGGTAGCGGGCGTAACGAATTTGTCCCTGCGCAAGGCGGGGATGGTCCTTGGGAGAAGTTTTGTGGCTTTCAAGTTAATCCGGTTTCCCCACTGTCTGGGGATGTTCCTCCCTGATTGTCTGGCAGATCGACCGGCGTTGCAATTTCCCCGCGCAAGCGGGGATGATCTTGGTGATTTTAGACGATGAACTTTTATAATTAAAAATTTCTTTTTAATTAATATTTTTTATTTAAAATAGTATATTAATTTGTTTGCATTGAGCTGAAATTTCATACCCAGTTACCATCTTATATTTTATTCGTTCGATGGGTTGAGATATGGAAGATGAGATAGACGATTTTTGCCTTAATGACTTCTGGGCTAAGACAGATTCAGACGGATGTCCTGCTCTAAGCGTTTACGATCACTGTTTGGCGGTAGGAGCTGTTGCTCAAGCTTTGATCGATCGGATGCCTACCCGCTTGCGGGGTATGATCCCCAATTGCACTCCCGTTCTTGCAGCTCTTCACGACGTGGGGAAGATTACTCCAGGATTCCAAGCTAAATGTGATGCCTGGCTAAAGAATAAAGGTATCGACGCCGTCTCTAGAGGGTGGGTTCACTCTGAAGCGCGCCATGACAAGGTAACACAAATTTATTTGCAAACCCGTCAAGTCGATCTCGCCTGGTCGGTAGCGGTGGGAGCGCATCATGGGCGACTACTTTCCCGAAGCTCATCCCCAATACCACCTGTCGTAGAATGCGAAAAAGCTCGTTTTGCGGCATTTAGAGATGAACTAGCTAAAAAACTAGAGGTTGTCCTTGGATCGTTGTCTGGCCTGGAAATGCCAGCGCCACCCGAGCACATTCGTTGGTTTGTTGCTGGCCTTATTTCCGTGGCGGATTGGCTAGGATCAAATGAAAAATATTTCCCGTTGATCGGAATGGGTCAGAATGATCAACCGTTGTCTCTCTTTCAAGAACGAGCTGAGGCTTGTTTACGCTGCATCGGATGGTCTCACAAATCACCAGCAACGGGGTTGAGTTTCGAGGAACTGTTTCATCGAAAGAACGGGAGCTCTTTGACGCCCTGTCCATTGCAAAAGGTTGTTATTGATGTAGTCAATAATCCCGGTCTTTATCTTATCGAAGGACCTATGGGGTGCGGTAAAACGGAAGCTGCGCTGGTCGCCGCCTACCAGTTAATTGAAAAGGGATATCATCATGGGATCTATTTTGGCCTCCCGACACAGACGACGAGTAACCGCATCTATCAGCGAGTTGAGAAATTCCTTCTGAATTGTCACTCCAACTCACCCTATAACATTCGTTTGGTACACGCCAATTCTTGGTTAAAAAATGACGACATTGCCTTGGGTCCTAGCAACCACGGCTATCACTGGTTTGCGCCATCTCGTCGAGCTCTTCTAGCCCAGTATGGAGTAGGGACAATCGACCAAACTCTTCTAGGAATTGTCAGGACAAAGCATTTCTTTGTGAGACAGTTTGGGCTAGCTGGGAAGGTTATCATCCTTGACGAGGTACACTCCTACGATCTCTATACCGGAACGCTGATTGATGTACTGATTAAACGTTTATTGGAGCTGGGGTGCACTGTCCTGGTCTTATCGGCTACTTTGACTGAATCACGAAGGAGAGAACTTCTCTCTATTGCGGGAGGCGACCCTGCTCGACTTTCGACCGCCTATCCTCTTCTCTCTGGGTGTAATGGCAATGGGACAATGATTGAGTCAGCAGTTGAGGCGCCCAAACCTAAGGATATTGCCGTTAGATGTGTAACGCGATCTGCCCCTCAATTAGCTGCGGAATGCTTGGATCGAGCAAGAGGGGGCGCTTGCGTTCTTTGGATTCGGAATACCGTAGCAGAGGCCCAGGAATCCTGGAGAGAACTGAAGACAATTCAAGGCGATAGCGACCCTGAAATTGGCTTACTTCACAGTCGATTTCCATATTGGCGCCGCGAGCAACTAGAAGAAAAATGGATTGAGATTCTAGGCAAATCAACTGAGAAACGGCCTTGCGGTTGTGTTCTTGTTTCAACTCAAATTGTTGAGCAAAGCGTCGATATTGACGCTGATTTTCTCGTCACGGATCTGGCTCCGACAGACATGTTATTTCAACGAATGGGACGATTATGGAGACACGAAAGATCCAATAGGTGTCGTTGTACGACACATCCAGAGACATGGATTGTAGTCCCAAATTTGGATAGGCTTGCAACATCGCAAGAGTTGAAAAAGGCATTTGGGAAAAGTTCGCGGGTGTATGCACCCTATGTCCTTCTTCGTTCACATCAAGTCTGGTCTCAACGTATTGGGGTAACCCTGCCCCATGATATCCGTCCGATGCTCGAAAGAACATATTCAAGTGCGGTGGATAGATCAGAGCCTCTTCCTTGGCACGAGCTTTTTGGCGAAATCCAAAAACGAAGATCTGAGATGAAGGCAATTGCAGAGTCTATCTCGCGTATTGAAGCTGATTCGACTCTGGATGACGCAGAAAATGAAAGCATTACAACACGGTGGAATGACATACCTTCTGCCTCGCTTCTTCTCATTAAAAAAATGGATAGGATTGATCGAGGAGGTATACAAATTACGCCTTTACATGGACAAGCCTTTACTATTTATCAGGATGACAAACGTGTGGATGTTGCCCGTGCGATCCATGAAAACCTTGTTCGCCTACCGCATTGGTCAGTTTCAAACGCCTGCTCTCAGCGCCCTGAGTGGTTAGCTGGATATGTTCAGGGATATTGTGCTGTTGCAACTGTAGAAACGGGCGGTGTCGTATTTGCTGACGGCAATTCGAGTGCTGATCTCTCCTGGGATGTTAATGAAGGGGTTGTCATCAGACCCCGATCTAAAACTAAAAAAAATTCAAATATGGACTGTGAAGATGAACCTTGTGAATGATCCCTGGATACCTGTTGTTTTTCAAAATGGGAGATCCTCGATAGTTAGCTTAAATGATGCTTTCGCATTAGGCCCTCAAATACGCGATTTAAATGCACTCCCGCATGAGCGAGTGGCAATTATGCGCTTGCTCGTTTGTGTGACTCAGGCAGCTCTCAACGGTCCCGACACCTACATGGATTGGCAAAAATGCCGGGATCAAATCGCATCCGTATCTTCAAAGTATTTGCAGAAATTCGGAAGTAAATTTGAATTATTTGGTGAGGGAGAGCGATTCCTACAACTACAGGGTCTATCTCTTGATGAGAGCAAAACGAAGAATAAATCAAAAAAAGCTGGGGGAGATGAAGTTGTCAGTGCAAAGGCAGAGACTAGTAAACTCGACCTATCACTGGCATCTGGTAATAATCACACTCTTTTTGATAATGCAGCTACGGCGCCCTATCGAGAAATTTCAAAAGAGAGACTGGCTCTCACACTACTTTCATTCCAATGCTTTGCTCCCGGCAGTCTAATCGGGGTGGGATTGTGGAATGGTCAACAACTTAAAGGGTCCAGTATTCACGCTCCCTGTTCTGGGAGCATAATTCACGCTATCATTCGAGAGGAAAATCTTATCGGTACAATTCACAGCAACTTAATTACCAAGCACGACAGTCAGTCGGTGCATGGTAATGAAAAATGGGGAGTACCGATCTGGGAGGCAATGCCCCGATCCGAAGACGACGAAGCGCTAATCAAGAATGCGACAGAGACCTATTTAGGTCGGCTGGTGCCAATTAGCCGGGCAATTCGATTGTTAGACCAGCGCAGCATGATCATTGCGAATGGCTTAGCCTATCGACCATATCCCGCTTTTAGAGAAGCCACGATATCAACCCAGGTCCGTAAGTTAAAGGGAAAAGAGCAATTAGCTGTCGTGATGATGTCTCCGAGGAAAGCTATCTGGAGAGAACTCCACTCAATCGTGATAAAAAATAAGGGAGAGTTAGCGGGCCCTCTTAGTTGGGGTAAATTTAGCGGCAATCAGGATGTAGATCTTTGGACAGGGGCACTGTGCTGCAATAAGTCTAAGATTATCGATTCAATCGAATCGAATTTCTCTGTTCCAAGCGCTATGTTTGGCGAGATCGGCGGGAAGATTTACGAGGAGGGAGTCTTATATGCAGTACAGCGGGATTTTAATTTGGGCATTGCTATCAGGACCTATGCAGAGACATTGAGAATAGAACCTAAAACCATCAAAAGAATGATGGAGGCGGCATCGCTGCGCTTTTGGACGGCTGTAGAAGACGGTGTGAAAATATTGCTCGACCAGGTCGTTACATTCAGCAAGATCGATTCTTGGAGTGAGTTTGTTCGTCGGCATATTGAAGACGCCTATGAGGTGTCGTGCCCGCGTAGTACTTCCCGGCAAATAGAAGCATTTTCTAGGGGACGCAATAAGCTCATAAATCTACCGAATAAAAAATCAACTAGAGATAAGAAATGAAAAAAATTACCGATCGCTCTGAGCAATTTATAGAAAATTTGATCAAACTGAAAGCCTTGAAAGATCTTGGCCGTCTGGCTGAACTTCGTAGAGGACTCAGTGAAGCTACTCGACATCAGGCATGGTCGACCGTGCAGTTTATAGGAGGACGCTTAGATAGCATCGTTGATGTCACGATAGCCGGACTTTTTGCGATTCATCCAGAGCATTGTGGGGGTCTAAACTTAGGAGCGACTTGGCGTAAGCTTCGCAAAGAGCAGCTTGGCTCTTTTCCTTCGGAAGATAGAAATCGAGGTTCATTTGAACATCGATTTAACCGTCTGCTTGCATGTTCTACAAAAGAAGAATTATGCGAAAAATTGCGCTCGTTTATCACTGTTGCCAAATCAAAAGGGGTTCCCATTGACTACTTCGCTCTTTATCAAGACGTCCAATACTGGGAAGGGGGGAAATCAAAGATATTTTGGGCACAGAAATATTGGGAAAACTCACCCAAAAAAGAATCCAAGGATCACCTACAGCCCAATGAAACGACCTCTGAGGAGGCTCTATGCCGTACTTAACAGAAGGCCGTATCAGTTATTTAGAAGCTCTACGAAAACATGAAGGACTCCCGAAAGGCTTGATTGATAGCTACGCTTGGCATGTTGCGGTGTGGCAAGCGTTTCCGGGAAAGCCGAATGATTCTCGCGATTTTCTGACTCGTGTGGATCGCACAGATGACGGATACAGATTAATCATTCTCTCTCAATCAGCGCCGATAGTTCCCGATTGGTGGGGTGCTGGAAGTTGGGGAACAAAAGAAATATCATCCGCGTATTTCGGCCATTCTCGATATTTTTTTCAACTGAGAGCAAACGCAACGAAGACATTCTCTGCGACCAGACTTCGCTCCGGAATTTTCTGTCCTTTGGAACTAACTGAGTGGCTAGATCGCAAAGGCGCAAATGGCGGCTTCATTGTAGAACAAGAAACTCTTCAAGTAATACCGAGTGGAATGGATTCATTTGTTCGACAGGGAAAAAGAGGATTTCACAGCATTTCAGATTTTAAAGGAGTTTTGCAGATAACCAATAAAGAGCAATTTTATCAGACAGTTATGCAGGGAGTCGGTAGGGCCAAGGGATTTGGATGCGGAATGTTGATGGTTGTCCCTTTATTGACAGGGAACCTGCCCAAATAATTTTGAATCATACTCCCTATATAAGGGATGGTCTTGGGTTATTTTGGCTGAAGTATTCAAGAATGGTACGTTCCCTATAAACATAGGGATGGTCCCGCATGCATCTTCAAAGCAAAAGTATCACCCGGATATTCCCTATACACATGGGGATGGTCCGTATCCGTGGACGTAGTAAGGTTGATGCCTGTCGATGTCCTTACCCAAGTGAGGATGGTCCGTACGATGGCCAGACGGTCTATCGAGCTGGAATGCATTCCCCACCTAAGTGGGGATGGTCCGTTCGCAATCGCTCGAGCAATTACTAACCATAAAGATTCCTCACGTGAGTGAGGATGGTCCTGTGGTGAGTCCTGCGCCATGTCGTAACATAGGCCCTTTCCTCATAAAGATGGGGATGGTCCTATACAGGGATCGTTGTTTTGACCAGGTGGAAAGGGATCTCTGCGCGAGCGGAGATGATCCGTACCCGAACCCAGTGAACGCGTTTGAAGCGGAATTTTCCTCACAAACGTGGGGATGCTCCTGTATCGCCGGGTAACATCTCATCTGCCAGAACAGTTTTTCCCGCGAGAGCGGGGATGGTCCTACCCATACTCGCCCTCGAGTCATCGTAGGAACGTTTTCCCCGCAGCAGTGGGGATGATCCAATGGTGACGGGGTATCATCGGCAACACCGTAAAATTCCTCATGTGGATGGGGATTTATTAACAACAAAACAAGATATTTAGGAATTTTATGAAATTAATTGAACTACATGTTCTTCAATCATTTCCGGTCTCGTGCATGAATCGAGACGATGTAGGATCTCCCAAAAGCGCTATCTTTGGTGGGGTAAATCGGGCAAGAATATCTAGTCAGTGCATGAAACGAGCTATTCGCGAATTTGCCCAAGCGCAATTTCCAAGCGCACAGTTTAATGCTCAACGTACCCGGCTTATCATTACTCCGTTGCAAAATGCTCTTAAAAAACATGGATTAGGAGAAGAGGAGTCGATTATTCATGCAAGATCGATTGCAGACAAACTCACCAAAAAGGAAAAGACTCAAGAAAAAGACAGTGAGACAGCAAAAAGTGCCGAGAAAAAATCCGAACCAAAATCTGACGATGATGGTGAAGAAAGTGTTTCGACATTGCTTTTTCTATCTCCCGCCGAAATCGACGCCCTTGCTAAAGGGACTGCTGAAGCAGTTTTAAAGGGGCGTGATTACAAAAAAGATCTGGCAAAATTCTGCAAAAGTACAGATTTGAAAAATGCTGCGGATATAGCATTTTTCGGCAGGATGGTAGCAGCAGACCAGTCATTGACATTAGAGGGTGCTTCGATGTTTAGTCATGCCATTTCAACGCATCGCGCCGAATCTGATTTGGATTTTTATACAGCCATAGACGATATGCAAAACGTTTCTGATGCTGGGGCTGGCATGATGGGTACTCTAGAATTTAATGCAGCTGTCTATTATCGCTATACGGCGATAAATCTTGATCTTTTGTTTAGTAGGTCCCATCTCGGTTCTATGACCATCGATGAGCGTAAAGGAGTGTTAGATGCTTTCATACGTTCTACCTTGATGGCAGTGCCCGGCGCCCGTAAAAATTCGATGAACGCTCACACCTTGCCTGGATTCGTTCTTGGTGTAATGAAGGAGAAGGGGCAACCTGTACAATTAGTAAACGCTTTTGAGGAGCCGATCTTCTGCCGAGGTAAAAGCATATTAGATGCCTCCGCTGAAAAGCTATTAGTGCATCACGATAGCCTTAAAGCTACTTGGGGAATCTCTACAAAACTTGAAGTGGCAATGCCAAATAAAAACCTAGATACTTTTTGTGCGGAGCTTATTGCGCATGTCGAATAATCAATCTTATATTGCTCTTTTATTGGACGCGCCCCTGCAAGCATGGGGAATCTCCAGTCGTTTTGAAAGGCGTGGGACTGCCTTACATCCGAGTAAATCAGCCGTGATTGGTATGATTGCTGCTGCTATGGGAATCGATAAATATGATCCAACTGAACCAGCCCAAATTGTCGAACTGGCAGAGTTGAACATTATGATGATTACACTTCCAAAAAAGAACCCGATGAGAAGAATCGAAGATTTTCATACGACAGAGGGTACTCTTCGAGCTGATGGGTCACATAACAAAAATTGTGTTGTCAGCAGGAGAGAATATCTTGTTGATGCCAGATTTGGAGTCTTGATCAAAGGTGAAAACGAATTGCTTCATCGCATAGCTAGTGCACTACAAAACCCTATCTGGGGAATATGGTTGGGTCGTAAAAGCTGTATCCCAGCTTTGCCGGTTTTTGTGGGACATGAAGGTGATGAGGCAATAATTTGGAGGAAGCTCTTGAGCTACGCAAAGATAGCTGAAGATTCATCGTTAGATGAGTTTAATCGAATAGAAGAAGTAAAAGAGTTTTCTGAGGGTAATGATAGCGTTAGAGATACCCCGATTACCTTCTCGCGGCCTGCCGCATATCGTCCAAGGAGGATACGGTCTATAATCTAAACGATAATAGATTTTCCTCACATTGGTGGGGATGATCCGTTTGCTCAGGCACAGGCGATTACGCAAGACACATTTTCCTCATGATAATGGGGATGATTAAAAACAATCGTTATTGGGAGAGCTTTAATATATTATATTGTGAGTCAAATATCTGGATTTTCAGTCTACATCTTTAGTAGTTAACTTTCAGTTGTAATTGAAGTTTTATTTTGCAATCCGAGCGAAGCCAATTTTGCACACGTCGATCTATAATCTGTATGGAGAATGCTCATGATCCCAAAATCTTCAGCAATCTGGACAAACATCGGTGTGTTTTCGATATAGATTACCTTCTTGGCATCTACCTGGGCGATGTCCAATGCAAGGCGAAAAATTTCGGCATCGGGCTTGCGGAGGCGGACCAAACAGGAGGAGGTAAAGGAATCTACGAAGCTGTTTAGCTTGAACTTTCGAATTCGATATGAATTCAATTCTCGAGATTCGTTGCTAACTACGACGATCTTCAGGCTGTGCTTCACTTTAAGCTGAATGATCAGCTCGATCATCTCAGAGTAAGGTTTCGATTGAGCGCACATGAAGCGCCAAAACTGGCCTCTTGTGAACGGTCGTTTTTGGTAGAAAATCACCAGATTCAAATACTCTTCCAGAGAAAGTTTGCCTTTTTCGTAGATTTCAAATGTCAAGCGATGCCGATCTTCCATTTCGGAAAACTTCAGCTTAAACTTCATCGCAGCACGTTTACGAGCATGATGATCCCACCCGTTAGTGAGTAGGACGCCGCCGACATCTAGAAACAAGTGAGTGATTGCAGTCTTTTTTTTCATCCTATTTATGTTCCTTCCGAATTTCTTCCTCTGCCTGCTTCCAGTCCTCATCTGCATGACCTTCTTGTTGGCCTCGCTGTTCGTATAGTTCATAGGCACGTTTGGCGATTTGGGATGTTAAATCAGAGGATGTTTTAGGTTTAATTGGATCGAAAAACCGATAGGCAAGCCATTTTATCTGATCATTTACAAGGAACCAGACAAGCGCATAGCCCCAAACAAAACCAGCCCATTTCCAGCCAAGGGGTGTCATAAGGAGCCCGTAAACAGCAATCAAAGTCGCTACCATTTGCGTACCTAGCACAGCTCCCCATAAAATATTTGCAGGGCGGATGGTCCAGAATGGACCTCTCGTGCGCGTTAGGAAAATTGTCAGGTGTCCAGCCACGGACAATTTTAAATACATCAGTGTTTGAATGTGTGGACGATCTAGATGAAAGACGCGCTCTCCGAGATAAAATAGAAAGAATGCAGATACGACACCGATCAAGCCCAGCGCTGTGGCAACGCCTAGCACCATGGGCATATTCCAGCCTTCGGGCTGATTCTTGTAGTGAACATTATCATAGGCAATGGATAGGATGGCGCCATCGTTGAGCAACGCCAGCATCACGATCATCACCGCAGTCAATGGATAGAAATTAAAGATCAGAATGGCCAGTGTCATGAAAAAAAGCACGCGCAATGTCTCGGCAATCCGATAGATCGCGTAGCTGTTCATCCGCTGAAAAATCTTACGGCTCTCTTTAATCGCATCGATAATCACCGACAGGCCAGGAGTCAGTAGCACGATGGCAGCGGCTGCGCGCGCAGCATCTGTTGCGCTTGAAACGGCGATTCCACAGTCAGCTTTCTTCAGCGCGGGAGCGTCGT
>PLXF01000142.1 GCA_003151315.1 Parachlamydiales bacterium | reverse complement strand
GATCTCGGCCGCCTGATCGGCTTCGCGCTACAAAAGATGTGATTTTCAAATTTTCTTAAATATTAACACGACCATTTGGAATCCCGATTATTTCGTGTTTCCATTTGCTCCATTTCCTTTAGGTCCATTCCCGCCAAATTTAGGGAGGGTTGCCGCATGTGCCACAGTTGCCCTGTTTATCCAAACCGCGAACGATCCGACAAGTATGACACCATGCAAGGCCATATCGACGTTCTAAGATAGGCTCTATGGATTCCCTTTTTGTATAAATTCCATTAGAATCGGAACACACTTCGCACAATGGGATTTGATTATTGGAATCGTCTAGGATGTACATGCCTTCATTGGAAAAAAATAGCCGATTGGCCTGTAAGTAGATCCGATTGTCTTGACATTCCCTAATCCAAGAAGCATGATTTTTTAAAAATTCATCCTCTAGGAAAGAAGCTTGTAAGGTAGTTATGCCCGACAGTGTCAACATTAAACATACAAAAGCTCTTTTCATTACCGACCTCTTTGAGAATTTTAAAACATGTAGTCGATACTTATTCGCCTTAATCAGTTTATTGTCAATCTTTTATGGGTGTACGCCTCAAAAAAAAACGTTTAGCAAGGAACAGAGCGCAAAAATCAATGCTTTTTTTTTGGAGTTGTTGATCGATCACCAAGGAGCGTATACACTTCTTGGTTCGAAACCCATGACAATAGAATCTCTTTTTTCTTCAGAGGAATACGAGGAATCTCTTCAATATGTGGAATCACATCCTGAAAGGCTTAGTTTTGTAATCGACAGAAGATTGGAAGAAGGCTGGAAGGAATGGAAAAAAAATTCTAAATATTTTCCTTCTTCCAATTATATCCTGGCTGAAATTCCTTTCAAGGACAGCAGGAATTTAGTATTTGTGAACGTGCAAGAAGTCCTCACGATTTTTCGTGAAAACTATGAGGATTTTAGACAAATCGCTGGCATGGATTTTGACCCTCAACAAAAGATATGCGAACTGCGCGATGGAAAGTATGAATTCTGGGCGCTGATTTTGAATAATTATGTTAGTTTGGGAATTCTTTTGGGTTATGGGAACAAAAATTCTCATTTTTTTGAGAATTATATGCATACAGGAGGTTTAGATGTTTTCGAGGCATCCGAAAAAATGGATCCTCGCAGTTTTGGAGGATCTCCCGATCTTCTTTCTGATCCTCGCTTTCGAGCTGCAGAGTGCTATCTTGAAGGTAGGCCGTTTTACATCCCCATTTTCGTTGCGATCGATCCCGTCGAAAGTGAAATTCTAGTTGATCGCTACAAAAAAGAACGAGAACAAATCAGACAACATTATCAAGCTAAGGATTTTTTGGACACAACCCTTTCTTCATATACACGATGAGTAAATTTCTAAGGGAATTGCGCAACAAAGCCATCCCGCGGTAAAATAATTGAGCACAAGCCTTCCCTCATATTTTTTCTTAGTAAAAAATTTACTATTCACATAAGATCCCCGATCTTAACAATCTAAATGGAGTTATCTACATGAGCGCACCTCTATCCCGAACCCAATTATTCCCCTACACGCCTTACCAGAAAACATTGCTCGAAGCGGCTGGAAATTCTAAAAAGACGCTTAGCCTGCTCGAAGAAGGGTTAACCGCGCTGAAAAAGAGTGGGGCCATTACGAAACCTCTGAAAGACGAGAAATATAAAGGGTTAGTCGAGCGGTATCGAATCTTAATCCAGTGTATTACTGATTCTCTCCGTATTTCCAATCCAAGCCAGCAAATGGCCCAACAAGTGTATCACCTATTGCGTATAGAACATTATTTTAAGGGTCCTTATGCAATTAGGAAGGACAAAAATATATTAAAAGAGCTGGATGTAGCCTTTCCTCACATCACTACGATAAACAAAGTAGAACTGGCGGCGCTTCGCAGTCTTTCCATGTCGCGCTCTCATGTGATTACCGTGAGGATTCCTACTGAAGAAGAAAAATACGAAATAGCTCCCAATTCATTAGATGAGGGATTAGCGCTGCTTAAAACTTCTATTACATCCATGAGCTTAAATCAAGATCCTCTCTATGAAAATAGTAACCCCCTATCCCGATCCCAGTTATTCCCCTATACGCCCTACCAGAAAACGTTGCTTGATGCTGCAGAAAACTCTCAAACGGCGTTTGTCCGGCTCGAAGGAAAATTAGCCGCGCTAAAAAGTAGCGGCGCCGTTACAAAACTTATGAAAAACACAAAACATATAGAATTAGTTGAGCGATATCAGCGATTAAATGAGTATATTGCGTTCGCTCTGCGTATTTCCAACCCAAGCTCTGAAATAGCTCAACGGGTATATCATCTATTGGGTCTAGAACATTACATGCAAGGCCCCGACATATTTGGACCGGATAAAGATGCATTAGAAGAGATCGATGCAGCCTTTCCTCACATCTGTACCGTACATAAAGCGGAACTCGCGGCGCTTCGTAGTCTTTCTGCCTCACGTTCTGCTGTGATTCCTGTGACAATTCCTCCAGAAGAAAACCTAGATGTGTTAGAGCCGCTTAGAACTTCTATTACATCAATGAGTTTAAGCTCTCTATTTAGTCAACCAACGTTTAGATCTTTAAACGATTAATAAGAGCGCATGAGTCCCCCATCGGAGGAGATCGCTTGGCCGGTGATGTAGCCGGCCTTTTCGGAGGCTAAAAATGCTGCTAAATATCCCATCTCTTCCGGATCGGCGAGTCTACCGGCCGGGATATTTTTGACAAATTCCTCTTCTTTTAGTCCCAACTCGGCAA
Source organism: Parachlamydiales bacterium (assembly GCA_003151315.1). Taxonomy (GTDB): domain Bacteria; phylum Chlamydiota; class Chlamydiia; order Chlamydiales; family SM23-39; genus SZAS-17. The sequence continues at coordinate 14,356 of PLXF01000142.1, read as the reverse complement.
GCCGTTCGGTTCGGGTGTAGCCTAGCAAAACGGCATTCACTGTGATGTGAAAAGGGGCTACCTCGCGGCTGACCGATTTCATCAACCCTAAAAGGCCCGCTCTATAGGCATTGGATACCGTCAATCCGGGGATGGGCTCTTTTGCGGCTACAGAAGTTAATAAGATAATCCGTCCAAAGCGCCCCTCTTTCATATAGGGCAAAGCACTATGGATCGATTCTACCGCACTCATCCACAGGTGGCGAAACTCCCGCTCCCAATCGCTCGCGTCAAGCTCATGAAATTCCCCCTTAGCCGGCCCCCCTGTATTGGTGACCAAAATATCGATCCCTCCTAACCGCTTCACAGCCTCTTCCACCAGGCGCGCCCCGGCTCCCGGAGCATCTAGGTCTACGCTCAAGGGAATGGACCCTGAAATCTTCTTTGAAGCTGCCTCAATACGCCCCTCATCCCGCCCGCAAATCACCGTCCGGACCCCTTCATGGGCCAATACTTGGGCCACGGCAAATCCGATCCCCGATGAAGAGCCTTGAATCACAGCCCTTTTCCCTTCCAGTCCAAAATCCATACCCGCCAAACCCCTTTTATGGTAAAATATCCCACAAATGAAACATTTTAATCACCGCTCCTTTCAAAAAAACGATACGATAGCCGCCATTGCCACTCCGCCAGGCGAGGGGGCGATTGCCATTATCCGGATCTCGGGTGCACGGGCGATCGAGGTCGCTGCCAACGTTTTTTCAGGTCCCGTCGAGAACTTTAAAAGCCACACAGCCCACTTTGGGACGATCGTCGATAAAAAAGGGGTGGCAATCGATAGCGTTTTACTCCTCGTGATGCGAGCCCCCCGCTCCTATACAGGGGAAGAGACCGTCGAAATTCACTGCCATGGCGGCAGCATTGTCGTACGCCGCGTACTCGAGCGCGTTTTAGAAGCGGGGGCTAGAGCCGCCCAACCCGGTGAATTTTCCCTGCAAGCTTTCCTAAACGGCAAACTCGATTTGGCCCAAGCAGAAGCGGTGCAACAACTCATTGCCGCACGCAATGAACGGGCGTTAGAAGCGGCAGAAAAGCAGCTCGAGGGGGCCCTATCCCGATNNCAGCCGCTATTTTAGAAGCCTGGATCGATTTTCCCGAAGAGGGGCTCGAATTTGCCACTCTCGAAGAACTCACTGAGCAGCTCCAAAACACCTGTTTAAAGATGAAGCGGCTCGAAGAGACCTTCCAAGAAGGAAAAACAATCCACGAAGGGCTTACCCTTTGCCTTCTCGGCTCTCCCAATGTGGGAAAATCGTCCCTGATGAATGCCCTTTTAGGCAAAGAACGGGCCATTGTAACAGAAATCGCCGGAACTACGCGAGATCTGTTAGAAGATGATTTGCGCCTTTGCGGTCTACACTTTCGGCTCGTCGACACGGCCGGCATACGGGAAACGGAAGAGATCGTTGAAAAAGAGGGGATCCGCCGCTCAAAAGCGGCCATGCAGCAAGCCGATCTACTCTTGTTGCTCCTAGATGCCTCTCGCCCCCTTTCCCCTAGCGACCATGAACTTCTTGCTGTAGCGCCTAAAGCTAAAACAATCCTAGTTTGGAACAAAATCGATATCGCTCCCCCTTCCGCCCCCATCGAATGGGAAAACGTCGTTCACATTTCGGCTAAAGAAAAACAGGGGCTCGACACCCTGCGCGAAGCGATCGATCGAGTGGTCTGGAAAAAGGGGCCTCCCAGCAAAGAAGAGATTGTTATCACGCAGCACCGCCATTATGAGGCCCTGAAAAACGCGATCACCTCGTGTGAGCAGGTAATTGCGGGGCTACGGCAAGGACTTTCCCCCGAGCTCATCTGCTCCGATTTGCGCAACGCCCTCAATGAACTCGGGATGATCATCGGCTCAAATGTAAACGAAGAGATCCTCAGCGCGATCTTTTCTAAATTTTGTCTCGGGAAATGAAGAAAAAAGAAAAAGCCCACCGGATCGGACAAATTCTCGACGAATATTTTCCACATCCAACGATTCCTCTCGCCCATAAGGACCCCTATACACTTCTAATCGCCGTCCTTCTCTCCGCCCAGTGCACCGATCTGAGAGTCAACCAAATTACGCCCCTGCTCTTTGCTAAAGCGTCGACACCCCAACAAATGATTCTGCTAAAGCCCGAGGAGATCCAAGAGATCATTCGTCCCTGTGGTTTAAGTACCGCCAAATCGAAAGCGATCTGGCAACTCTCCCACGATCTAATCGAACGCCACAAAGGAAAAGTCCCTCGCGACATAGATGAACTGGAAAAGCTCCCAGGTGTAGGGCACAAAACAGCCTCTGTCGTAATGGCCCAAGCCTTTCAAGAACCCGCATTTCCCGTCGATACGCACATCCACCGATGCGCTCACCGCTGGGGGCTCAGTTCCGGAAAAACGGTCAAGAAAACAGAAGAAGATCTAAAAAAACTATTCCCCAAAAACGAATGGATCAAACGCCACCTACAAATCATCTACTTTGCCAGAACCTACTGCCCCGCTCGAGGCCATTTGGCGGAAAAATGTCCTATCTGCCGATTATTCCCTAACAGCAATTCCCTTTTCTCTGAGGCTCTGAATTAAACGATCAGAATCCCTATCAGTAAAAATTTCTTCAATATTGAGTTTTTCCAAAGATTGGCTCTCCGTTAAAATGGCATACAAAGAAAGCAAAGTAACACCCGTGCAATTTCTTAAATTCAATTCTTTCAAATGCTTACAGCTTTTAACAATAAATATGACCCAACTATCTTCCATATCGTTGTAAGCCAAGTCCAAAACCTGAAGATTTGGACATCGCTCTACGATAGCATCAAGCGTTTCTTCAGTTAATTGTTGTCCGCTAAGATATAATTTTTCTAATTGTTGACAATGGAGAGCCACGTTTCTGATGTCTTTATCAGTCACTCCAGCACATGCCCCTAAATCCAAAATACGAAGAGCCAGACAATTTTGAGCGAGTAACGAAACTGCCCCTTCTGCAATAAAGTTTTCGGGAATTACTAATTCCTCCAAATAGGGACAATATTGGGCGATCAGATGTACTTGAACGGCTGGTAAATGACACTCTATTGCGCTAAAAACTCGCAAAAGAGGATTGTTTTGCACGATCAATCGAATGTTTTCATCACTTAAATAGTAATTATGCAAATCAATTTTCTTCAAAGAACGACAGTAAGGAATAATACTTTGAACTATATTGTCGAAATCAGATTGATGCCATGAAGGCGCTACTCTTATCCGTAACGAAGGCTCTCCTGTCATCGTTAATTGCACTTCCTGTTTCCCAGCCATTCCTTTTACATGCACATTTTCTAAGTGTCCTTTTTTGATTATTAATTGAGCTATCCTAGTATGGCCATAGTTATGAACATTTAGCTCGCATTCTTCTAATCGCATAAAAACAGGAAGTCTCTCAGAAATTAATTTACTTATCTCCTCACACAAAAAACCTAGTTTTGCCTTCCTCAAGGAACGAACTGTATTTAAAATAATTTCCAAAAATTCCGTGCCAATATACTCAATAGTTATCTCCTCGAGTCTCCGGCAATTTTCACTAATAAACTGCAATTGGGGAAGGGTTATAAACTGACTGATATCAAGCACTCGAAGAGGCAGATTTTGCGCGATCAATCTAAGGCTTTCATCGCTCACAACACACTGAGTTAAATACAGTTTCTCCAAACGACGATAAGCCGTTAAAATCTTTACAGCCACAGCAGAAAGTTCTATAATTGCCCTTGAACTTATTTTAAGAGTTTTTAAGTTAGGATAACGAGTCGCGAACAAAACGACGAAACAATCGTTGGCAACCCAAAAATCGATTATTTTTACAGACTCTAGATGAGGCAGAGCCTCTAATAACCGCTCCGTGATAATATCATCGCCTTTTATCTCTAACTGTGTAATTTCCCGAAGAAAACTAGGATAGGGCAATCCTTTCTCAATAGATCGTTCTTGCTCAGGGGTCATAGAGGCTCGAATAGTTTTCAAAGTAGCGCAACCCCCGCGAATCTGTGAGATGCAGGCTCTTTGCATGAATTCAACACGCCTATCGCGATCCTCTGTAAAAAGCCGACTAACAGATACCGCCTGACTTAGAGGCAATTGGGATAAAATCTCCACCCCTAAATAGGCGTCAAAGATACGATCATTTACAAAGGCCTGAAAGGAGGATCTGTTGCTTTGTAAGAGGATACTTCTTTGCACTATTTCTATCCGCCTCCCGCAAACCTCATCGTGTGATACCGCTACAGATCTCCCTTTGGTAAAAAAACCAACATCAGCCACAATTTCCCTAACGGGCAAAAAGGACAAAACCAAGGCACTTAGATGATCGTCATCCTCGGGATCCCTTTCATGGTTTTCAAAAAAGGTTCGTGTAGGGGCAGTTTGTGCGATGAGCTGAGTCATAGAATCTCCAAGTAAAACGGGCGGCATAAATATAGCTTGGATAACCGTTCTTGAATAGTATATGTTAAGGTTTGAGTATGAAAGGAACCCCTCATGTTAAACTGCTTATACCTCTTAGCCACCTCTTGCGCCAACGTGGCCGTTCCTGAGGCCACCGAAGAAGCGATGCGCTTTTACCATAGCGGTAACCTTTTGTGGATTGTCCAACAGTTGTGGAGCCTTGCCATTCCCCTCCTTATCCTAGCAACGGGGTTCAGCGGGAAATTGGCCACATTTTCAGCGCGAACGGGAAGAAGCGTCTGGTTTTTTACTATCGCCATCTATTTGCTCCTCTATACAGCCATCTCGCAACTCTTAAGCTTCCCCCTCGATTTTTATGCAGGCTACATCCGGATGCACGAATATGGGCTCTCCTCTCAAAATCTCAGCCGCTGGTTTAGCAATTATGGCAAAGGCACTTTAGTTGTCGCCGTCCTCTCCCTCGCTTTTGTCTGGATCTTCTATCTATTGCTGAAAAAGAGTCCCCGCCGCTGGTGGATCTATAGCAGTATTGCCAGTACAGCCATTGTCTTTCTGATCATGCTCATCCAACCGATCTGGATCGACCCTCTCTTTAATCATTTCGGACCGATGAAAAATAAAGCCCTTGAGCAAAAGATCCTCGATCTCGCCTGTAAAGCGGGCATCCAAGGGGGCCGCGTATTTGAAGTGGACAAAAGCCAAGACACCAAAATGGTAAATGCCTACGTAATTGGCCTTGGCAGCACCAATCGGATCGTCTTATGGGACACCACCATCGCCCAATTACCCGAAGACCAGCTCCTATTTGTGATGGGACATGAGATGGGGCACTACGTATTGCACCATATCTGGTGGAATCTGATCTATTTTGCCGCTCTTTCGTTTCTCCTATTTTATCTTACCTACCGCTCGGCCCATTTCCTATTGCGCCGCTATGGCCGCCGTTTTGGCGTCTACCACCTGCACGATATCGGCTCGTTTCCTCTATTGCTGCTGCTCCTCTCCGTTTTCTCTCTCCTAACCGATCCGGTGTCCAATAGCGTTAGCCGCTACATGGAGCACGAAGCGGACCGATTCGGCCTCGAGATCACCCAAAATAACCGAGCAGCAGGCGAAGCGTTCGTAACTCTCCAAGAAAAGAACCTAGCCAATCCGCGACCAGGTCCTCTGTACAAATTTTGGCGCTGTTCCCATCCGCCGCTCGCCGAGCGGGTCGAATTCTGCAACACCTATTGCCCTTGGAGAGAAAATCGCCCTCTCAAATATGAAAAACACTTCCGAGATTAATTTTTAAAGTAGTGATGGATAGCCGCTTCTAGGTCCTCTTTGCTCATTGAACCGGCTTTGCGTCCCAGCTCTTTTCCCCCTTTGAGAAATAGAGTTGTCGGCAGCGCTTTAATCCGAAACTTACGAGCCAGTTCTGGCTCTTGATCGGCATTTAGCTTAACAAACTGAATCGCCTCCCGCTCATCGCTCATATCGCTAAATATCGGACCAAATTGGGCACATGGCGGGCACCAATCGGCGTAAACATCGACAATCGTCGGTCGAGTAGAGGAAAGAATCTCTTCCCCATTTTGCTGATTCATCCGCATCACCTCAGCAGACAAAGAACAACTGAGTACAGATATAATTAAAAACAGATAACGTCCCATTTTTCTCCTATAAAGCAGTTTAAGTTATAGCATACACAAGCTGATTCAAAAATCAACTCGCAGATGCATCGCCTTACTCAAAACCTGGTTGTTATACCTCTCGTGGTTCAAGAATTGCCTTTTGAGGCACGCCAAAATAACCGATCCTTGAATCACGAGGTGCATAAATCATGCGTGACAACAAAATCTTTTGACAAAAAAGACGATTTCTATAAAATCTTTCAATCTAAAAACTTTAACTTTACGAAGGTAACATGGCTGCTATTTCCCAATTAGATAACATAACTCTTCCAGGTGAAAACGATCGGCTTTTTCTTCCGATTCCAAATAAAGACGAAGATTCCGATTATGTCGAGTTGACTCAGCAAGAGCGGATCGAAACAATTATGAAAAAGATGTCCACTCTTTCAGAAACTCACTTCAGCTTCTCTTTAGGAGATCAAGAATATAACAATATTGAGCTGTCGTGTACTCTTTCCTTGGCTGATCTTAAGGCTATAGAAAAAATCTCCTTATGGGGCAAAATCCTTCAAAAATTAGACTTAAATGGAAGTATTCTCGCGATAAATAAGGCCTTCCCTTTTTTGGAGAGGCTTAGAGCTACTTCTGATCGGATTTTAACAGAGATTAGTCTATTTAATCTGCAAGAAATCGCCATAGATACCCCTATCCAAAAATCGAAGGTTCGCTTAGCTCTTATCTCTGATGAAGACCTTGTCCGCATGTCTATTCAGGATTTAGCCGCAGATTTTAAATCTGTTCCTACCCTTCTTTATTTGCGACTGGAAAAAATCCGTATAGAGCGGGCCGATCTGATGAAATCTATTGAGAACAAACCCGTTGTAAGACCGCAAGAACAAGAACGGTTTGCTATCTCCATTGCACAAATAAGCACACTGAATGGAAACGAACTAAACGAAGTTGTAGATCTGCTGCCACCGCAAGCGTTTGCTTTACTCACAGACTGCCAAATTCCAGTCCTTAATTTTTCTAGACTCTCTTCCGCTCAAATGGTGTGCGCTCTCGAAGGCGGACGAGGGACTCCATCATCAATTGAAAGAAGAATAGCATCGCTTTCTGAAAAACAGTTTCTTGATATCGAGAAAAAAGAATCTGACACTGCCGCTAGCAGCCCCCTCGGGAACTCTTTTATAAAGCGTTACTTTAAGGAAACGGATCTGACAAAAATTTCAGATGAGATATTCAATTCGTTCTTTCCTTCTTTTGACAAAAAAAATCTAAAGCCTGGCTATACATATTCTTTAGAAGAACAAAGGGAAAAAGGAAATCGTTATAGATATGACGAACAATCCGACAAGGGTTACAACTTTGTGTGGCTTAGTGAAAAAGAGGTTCAAACGACCATTAAAAAAAATAAGGCCATTTGTCTTGAAAATCTAGAACTTCTCTTAAAATCTAAAATCGATGCAATTCGAGATAGATTTAGCCCTGAAGTAGCAGCCTTAATAAAATAGTTATACCAATTCTTGAATTACGAGCGGTATAAAGGAATTTCCATCGTTATTCCTGTTGTTTGATAGAGAAGCGCTGTTTAGTACTAAAAATTTTCGTCTATAAAAACTGTCGTGGCTATGCTCGCTTTACTTCTCACCGCTTCCATGCTCATGCTGAGCGATCGGAATAATTTTTGGGAAAATAATAGCCTTTCTCCTAAAACACAATTCGCTGAGGTCAATGAAATCGGGATCACCAGGCTGATCGAAGAAGAAGAAATTGCCCATTTACAAGGGCGAAGGGTCTTACTACTCATCCATGGTTTTGCCACATCTGAGGTGTGTTATCCCTACTTCAATATCCAGGCAAATATTTTGGGCAGTAGATCCCCCTATGATGCGGTAATTGGATATCTTTGGCCTTCGCGCGGGAATCCGTTTAGCTATCTCGAAGCCAAAAAAAATGCCGATCGGACAGCGCCCCGGTTGCGAGCAATCCTCAGAAGACTCCAATCGCTCGCCGTTCGCGTAGATGTGGTAGCTCATAGCCTGGGCAATCGGGTCGTTATGCAGGCGCTCCGCGTGAAAGATAAAGAGAGCATCCTCATCGATAATTTTTTACTGATTGGCCCGGCGATCGACGCCCGATCGATCCATAAGCATGGGGAATTCTACGAATCGACGAGCCATTGCAATCAGCTCTTTGTCTTTTATTCCGAGCGGGACAACGTCTTAAAATGGATCTACCCGATTCCCGAATGGAATAAAGCGTTGGGCTACGGAGGCAATCACAATTACAAAAAATTCCCCCAAAACATCCAAATGATCGACTGTACACAAATCGTAGACAGCCATAACGCCTACCTCTTTTCAAAGCCCCTGTTTAGCTACGTCCAACAAGCGGTCGATAACCTCCTCCCCGGACCCAATCAGGTGCTCCATGTAGCGTTTACAATGAGCGGAATGTTTGAAATCTTACGGTGGAGAGATATGTGGAATTTCTAACATCTCAGTTACCTCTTCCACCCGAAAGTCGTTATTTATCAGCATTTCCCGCAGTCCCGCTGTAGAAAAATCGATCTTATTTAGATCGGCCATCTGGATTTGTAAACTTCCATAGGTGCGCCAATAGGTTTTGAGGTTGAGGCGGTCGTGAACAATCACCCACTGGGTGATCTCAGGCTCAGGGGTGCCAATAGAAACCCCCTTTTTTTGCTCCTCAATTTGGGGCTGCACAATCCCTGAAAAAATATCGAACGAGTTTAAAATATGAAAGCCTAGGCGCACGGCATCAATCCCCTTTTTTTGCTCTGCGGCAAATTGAGAGAAGAGCGCCGCGCGGACAAAACGGGACGGGGGTGAAAAATCTCCTGGCAACCCAACCAACCCAGTCCCCTGTCCCATCCCTTTTAAAGTCCAATTCGGCAACTGCAAATCGGCTCCGTTGCGGGGAGATAGATTTAAATAGCGATCTAGATTGAGCAAATGCCAATCAAAATTAGGAGAGTTAGTTAACGTTCCCAAAGGGTTATCAAATACTTCCCTTTTTCCCTTTATGTATTCGACAATCGCCACAGCGCCTGTCTGATCGCCTATATAAAAATGGAGCGGAAAAATAAAATCGGCAAGCTGCGGCATCCCCACCTGCCCCACTAAAATGGTGGGAAGCACCTTTTTCACCTCTTCCACTGTTTGGCAAGTACCGAGGAGAAAACTGGTCAGCTCCCAGCCGCCCAGTGTGGCTTTAGCTCGTTTGGCATCGGGCGTCTCATATTGGACAAATCCAGGAATATAGAGAGCTCCTACGACAAGCCCTTTTTCATTCATCCCGTCAGAAATGAGATTCCGCGCTAAAGATAAATTCATTCCCACGTAGCCATACTTCGTTTTCCACTTAAGCCCCTCCCCTTTTTGCGCCGTCCCCATGTACTCGGTTCCCCGCGGAACGATGAGAAGATGGGAGTCCATCTCATACCCAAATTCCAACGTGCGGCAATAGACATAGGCGCCATCTTCCGCCTTTAACTGAAAAGCTGTGCATCCAAAAGCGGCAGAATAAATACCTACAACGAACAAGGCGAGAAAACGGACCATTTTTGACCTCTCTATAAATTTAGGTATATCTCAATCGCCAATAAAAAGTTTCGCAAAAATTCCCTTTTCTCCTTAAGATACATTTATATGAGAAAATATTTACTTACCCTTTTGCTCGCCGCCACTGCTATACATGCCCAGGACGCTCTTGAGCTTGCGGCAGCTCCGAAACCGAAAAAAATCGAAAAAGTAAAGCCGAAAAAAATCTTTGAATCACTAGCCGAGCAAGCAACCGACTTCACCGCGCCCCTTTTGCAATTGCAGTTTCAAAACTGGTACAACTACACCGTTTGGAACTCCGATAGCACCTCAAATACCTTTGTCGTAAGGCCTGTTATTCCGCTCAATCGCACCCGATCTTTCCCCTTCCAGCAACTCATTCGCGCAACGGCGAAGGTCGTAACCACCCCCAAAATGCCTCGCCACTCGACGGGACTTGGAGATACGCAAGTTTTCGATCTGTTTCTGTATGAATTCCCCGACTGGGGACGGATCGGATTTGGTCCTATGGCTATTTTGCCCTCCGCCACCAACCAGCACAAAATCGGCCAAGGGAAATGGCAATTGGGCCCTGCATTTGCAGCCATGCTTCTCAAGGCGCACCACTGGCAATTCGGAATATTAGCGCAAAACCCATACGGATTTCTCGGCAATTCGGGTCATAAAAACGTGATCTCTCTGTTTTTACAACCCCTTATTACAGTCCATTTTCCCGGCAATTGGTATTTGATCTCCAATGCGGAGATGACCTTCCAATGGAGACCGAAACAGGTGGAAATTCCGCTAAATATTGGGATTGGCAAGGTAGCCAAAGTCAAAGGGCAGCCGATCAATGCCTTCTTGCAAACCGAATGGGTCGTGTACAGAAAACACGCTGAATTCCAACCCCACTTCACCATTAAAGCGGGCTTCCACTTCCTATTTCCCGATTCCCCCGCCGATCTCGATCGCGCCGGCCCTTAAATTCAAGAATATTTATTGACTGAGCCGCTTATTTTTAGTAGCTTGCCTCCTTCTATACCGATTCTTGAATCACGAGCGGTATACTACAATCGCCACAGCCCATTACACAATAGAAGAGGCCGTGAATCTCATTACCGATTATCTACACAAAGAGGGATTTATTTCGAAATTGTAAGGACAGCAGCAGTTCCCGCGATAAAACCGGTGGTCCAAGCGTTTTGGAAATTAAAACCGCCGGTTACCCCATCTATATCTAGAATCTCTCCGGCAAAATAGAGGCCGGGGCATTTCTTGCTCTCCATCGTTTTAAAATCGACCTCTTTCAAAGAAACGCCGCCACAAGTGACGAACTCCTCTTTGTGGGTCGTTTTACCATCGACTTGGTAACGATCAGCGTGCAATTTTTGCGCTAGGTTTCGGAGCTGGGCCAACGAGATATCGTTGAGCCTGTCCAAAGGAGCTAGGGTTTTCCATAGATTTTTCGGCAGCCCAAACGGATTTTCCGAAGACAACTGCTTTTGGGGCGCCCTTTTTTTCAGGGCGGCTAACGAATCTACAATCTCTTCCACCGACAAATCAGGTAACCAATTGATCGATAGCTCCATTTTGTATCCGTGCTCGTGGAGCACACGCGCTCCCCAGGCTGAAAGTTTTAAAGCCGCAGGGCCGCTGAATCCAAAATGGGTAATGAGAAGAGGTCCTCTCATCGTCAATCCCCCTAAACTAAGCTCCGCCGATTCAACAGCAATTCCACTGAGCTCTTTTAACGGAGAATCGGGAACGTTAAAGGTGAAGAGGGAAGGGACCGGTTTTTGGATGGTGTGGCCCAATTTTTCCGCCCATTGGTGCCCATCGGCCCCGCTCCCTGTGGCTAAAAGGAGCTTTTTGCACCGTAGATCATCTAAAGCAAAACAGTTTTCCGTCCGCTCTAACACACCAATGCGATGTCGGAGCCGAATTTCCACGCCCAATTTTTTCGCTTCCTGCAATAGACAGTCGATGATCGTCTGCGAGCAATCGGTCGTGGGGAAAATCCTCCCATCCGCTTCTACTTTTAACTTTACCCCTCTCGCTTCAAACCAGCGGATTGTATCTTGGGGTTGAAATCGATGAAAAGGGCCGAGTAACTCTTTAGAACCTCTAGGATAGTGAGTAGTCAATGGACGGGGTTCAAAACAGTTGTGGGTAACATTGCAACGACCGCCGCCCGATACACGGACCTTTGCGAGCAATACGGCCGATTTTTCCAGTAGCAAAACGCGTGCTTCAGGTGCAGCCGCTTGGGCAGAAATCGCCGCAAAAATCCCCGCCGCGCCCCCACCAACTACGATAAGGTCGTACACAGAGATTCTCCCAGATGGCCCAACGTTTCGATATGGCGCGCCGAATTGGCGATTAAATCTGCATCAAAGCGGGTGCGCCCCGGTTCAAAGAGCAAAACCACACAAGAGCCCCCAAATTCGAAATACCCTTTCTCCTGCCCTTTTGCGATCGCGCGCGCAGGATCAAACGTCTGCCGCACAGTTCCCACTGAGGTCGCGCCCACTTCAACATACAAGACGGTTCCAAATGAGGGGCTATCGATCTCCGTTAAATACCGATTATTTTTCCACAAAATCGAGAGGTTTTTCCGGAGAGCAATCGGGTTAACCGAAAATAGAGAGCCCTGAATCCGCTTGGGCTTACAAGCAACCCCGCCGCAAGGAAAATGGAACCGATGATAGTCGGTGGGACAGAGGCGGATAATCGCCATAGAGCCCATGGCAAAACGTCTACCCAAAATGGGGTTGCCCAAAAACTGCGTTAAAGAAAATTTTTGCCCTTTCACGTAAAACCCATCCACTTGGCTCAAATCGGGATAGACCAGATAGCGGCCGTCAGCGGGCATAACCCCTGTTTTTGTCCCCGGGTCGATGGGACGGCGGCGGGGGTTCAGCTTGCGGATAAAAAAATCGTTGAAAGAGCCAAAAGAGGAGACCTCTTGCTCAAATTCGGAGGAGTCAATTCCATACGCTTCGATAAAAGGGGCTATTTTCTTCCGGCTTCGCGCCGTTTTTTGAAAAAATCCATATATCTTTGAACAAAAAGGGAAATGGGCTAGGAGAGGAAGCAAAGTCCAAGAAAGAAGAAGGGAGAGCCACCCATCTCCATACAGGAGGCCTAAAGTCTTCCCACCGTAAACCTTTTCTACCTGCTCTACGCCTGTCTTTCGATCTATGTAGCGAATATTATTCATGCCGTGTAGAATAACAAATTCAAAGCTTTTTTTAAAGAGGATATTTTTATAATTAAATTAACTTAAAATTTATTTTTATACCCCTTACTTAAAGCTTGTAGAAAAAGAGTTTTTCTACTAAAATCTTGTCAAACTCAATGAGATTAAAGCACCATGTTCGGCCTACTTAAAAAATTATTTGGCACCGCCCAAACCCGCCTCATCAAAAAATATGCCCGCCTAGTTCCCCATGTTAATCGCTGGGAAGAGACCTACCAAGCTCTGTCCGAAGAAGAGCTCATTCATAAGACGGTCGAATTCAAAGAAAGAATTGCCAAAGGGGAAACCGCCGAATCGCTCCTCCCTGAAGCGTTTGCTGTAGTTAAAAACATGTGCCGCCGTATGTGTGGATCCGATGTCCACGTCTCCGGCTACTCGCAAAAATGGGATATGATCCCCTACGATGTGCAAATTCTCGGTGCGATCGCTATGTTTCATGGCTCGATCGCCGAAATGCAGACAGGCGAAGGGAAAACGCTCACCGCTCTGATGCCCCTATACCTCAATGCGCTCACCGGCAAACCGGTCCACCTCGTCACGGTGAATGACTATTTAGCCAAGCGCGACTGCGAATGGATCGGCTCTGTTTTCCGTAAGCTCGGCCTCTCCGTCGCCTCACTCACCAATGACGTCCCCCCCTTTAAACGAAAAGAGCTCTACCTCTCCGACATCGTCTACGGAACCGCCTCCGAATTCGGGTTCGACTACCTGCGCGACAACTCAATGGCGATGAATAAAAACGAACAGACGCAGCGGGGCCACTACTTTGCGATTGTCGACGAAGTGGACTCNNCCGCACCCCCCTTATCATCTCAGGCCCGGTCAATGAGAGCCGCCAAATGTATGACGAGCTCCAAGAAGGGGTCGCCCACTTGGTGAAAACGCAGCGGGATCTCTGCAACCGCTACGCCACAGAAGCGCGCCGCTCGCTCGAAGCTTCCGGCCTTTTAGAAAACGAAATCGACAAAGCTAAGATCGGAAAAGAGGAAGAGACGTTTAAAAAACTGTGGCTTGTCAGCAAAGGGACGCCCCGCAATAAAATCCTGAAAAGACTTAAAGAAAATCCCGATTTCCGCGCCCAAATCGATAAGTGGGAAACCTACTTCTTTGGGGAAGCGAATAAAGAGGAAAAAGCGAAAACTCTCGCCGATCTGTTCATGGTCGTCGACGAGCGGAACAACGAATACGAACTCACCGACAAAGGGATCCAATCCTGGAGCGAATTTAAAGAAGGTGAAGGGGCCGACGATTTTGTCATGTTCGACTTAGGGCACGAATACGCCGTCATCGATCAAAACGAAGCGCTTTCCGAAGAGCAAAAAATGGGAGCGAAAATTACGCTGCGCGAACGAGACGCTACACGCAAAGAGCGGGCTCACAACTTACGCCAGCTTCTGCGCGCCCACCTCTTGATGGAAAAAGACACCGACTACATCGTCCAAGAAAATAAGATCGTCATCATCGAC